>CAJTTQ010000012.1:5172-50661 GCA_910579145.1 uncultured Eubacterium sp. | reverse complement strand
CAAGTAAACTATTTATATCCTCAAACGCATTCTCGATCCGTTCCGTATGGTATTCCCAGTAGCCGTCATAAATCTTTTGCGTGATACTGTACTCATCCCATTCTTCCAAAGCTTTACCAGCAGTTATACCTCGTTCTAACTGATATAACTGCATATTTTCTCTCCTTTGATTTTTCATCTCTCCCCGCCAAAAAACTCCCTCATCTTCGCCATCGACCTCTCCAGCACTTCCACCTCCGGCAGATAAACGATGCGGAAATGATCCGGCTCCGGCCAGTTAAACCCGCCGCCATGCACGACCAGCACATGTTTCTCCCGCAAAAAGTCGAGCGCAAACTGCTCGTCATCTTTTATCCCAAACTTTTTCACATCAATCTTAGGGAAAATATAAAAAGCCGCTTCCGGCGTCACCGCCGACAATCCGTCAATCTCCGCGATCGCGTCACAGATGCACTTTCGCTGCTCATAAACCCTCCCGCCCGGCAGCAATAGCTCATCTACCTGCGGCCGGTTTTTCAACGCCGGCGCGACGACGTACTGCGCAGGCACATTCGCGCACAGCCGCATCGACGAGAGCATATTGATCCCTTCGATGTAGCCAGCCGCCCTCGCCGTATCCCCGCTCAGTATCATCCATCCGCTCCGGTAGCCGGCGATACGGTGTGATTTGGAAAGTCCGTTAAATGTCACGCAAAACAGATCCGGCGCCAGTGACGCGATGGAAACATGCTCTTTGCCGTCCATCACCGTGCGGTCGTAGATCTCATCCGCAAATATGATCAGATCGTGCTTCCTCGCCAGTTCCACGATCTGCTGCAAAAGATCTTTCGGATACAGCGCGCCGGTCGGATTGTTCGGGTTGATGACCACGATTCCCTTCGTCCTGTCCGTAATCTTTTGCTCCATATCCCGCATGTCTGGATACCAGCCGGCACTCTCATCACACATATAATGTACGGGATTTCCACCGGCCAGCTTGGCCGCTGCCGTCCAGAGCGGATAATCCGGCGCCGGGATCAGTATTTCATCGCCATTGTTCAAAAGTCCCTGCATCGCGATCGAAATCAGTTCACTGACGCCATTTCCCAAATAAATATGATCCTCATTGATATTTGGAAGTCCTTTCTCCTTATGATAATCCAGGATCGCCAGCCTCGCCTCCAAAATCCCCTTCGAATCACTGTACCCCTGGCTCATCGGATCCTCTAACGCCCGATGGATCGCGTCCAGTACGACTGGCGGCGCCGTAAATCCAAACGGCGCCGGATTCCCGATATTTAACGGCAGCACTTCCACGCCGCGCTGCCGCATCGCATTGGCTTCGTCCAAAACCGGGCCTCTCACATCATAACAGACTCCGTGCAGTTTCTCAGATTTCTCGAATTTCTTCATGTTCCACAATCTCCTTTTTCGCATACAATTTGGAATAGCGCCAGATCAGTAAGCCGCCCCCCACGATCGAAACGCCGTGTACGACAAGCATCAAAAGTCCAAGTACTACATCTGGGAGCGCACCACCGGCCGACTGCAGCGCCTCGATCGCGTAACTCGAAAGATTGAACGCCAGATGGAACAGATAACATCCGAGCAGTGAATTCGTCTTTTCATACGTATACGCGAGCAGGACACCGAGCGCGGCCGCATACACCCCCTGCACCCAGTTCATATGATAGGCTCCGAACGCGACACCGGAGAGGATGGCGGCTGGCACAAACGAAAACCCTTTGCGAAGCGTTCGAAATACCATCGCCCGGAAAACGAGTTCCTCCGCCAGCGGCGACCATACCGCGACGATAAAAATCATCGCCCACGCCGGCAGCACATGGATGTCAAGTCCTTCCATCAACTCCGTATACTGGGCAAAGACAGAAGGAAAGGCCATCTGAAATACGACCATGATAATATTGCAGGCAAACTGACTGCAGACAGCTAATAACACCGTAAAGACCAGACTCTTCGCCGACAGGATCTTGCGGTACGGAACGGGTGAGACATCTCGCTTTTTGCGGATGAGCACATACCAGGAACCAAATCCGGCGATCAGGATCAGATTGATGAGTGCTACCAGGATCAGGTTATACTGGTTGCTCGCAAACTGTTCCTGAATGGATCCCGTATCAGGAGATCCATTCAGAACACCAAAAATCATCATCTGAACACCCAGCACAATTCCGATCAAAAACTGCGAGGCAATCGTAATAAACAGATATAACACCGCGAAAGCAATCGATTTGAACTTATTCATACTTTACCTCATTTCTGCGCGGAACTTCAGTTCCGTGGCTTTTTTGCGCATCAAGCAATGTTTGTGCAAGCAGCGCGCAGACACAAACTTGCCGAGTGAAAATATATTTTTCATTCTTTTTTCCTTTCCTTTAACTGCACAGGAGCGGCTGTTTCTTTTCCTGATACACCGACTCATATGTTTCCAAAAACTCATCCCACAGATCATGTGTTCCAGCCGGGAACTGTGTCACCTCATAATGCTCCCGTATATACGCTCCCAAGTAGGCTGATACCTTTTCCGAACCATAAATATTCATATGCCCTTTATTATACATATCCTGTTGCGGAATGAAACCGATCTCCTCCTGGATCCTCCCATCAAACTGCACCATACGGACATCATATTCCTGTGCGATCTGCTTCGCGTGGTTAAACACCCTGTACTCATCCTCAACCCATGTATCCGGTGCGTTCGCGTCGTTATAGCGGTGCGGGAGATCTACGAATAACACTTCACTGCCGTGACTCTGTACAAGTTCCACCACTTTTCGCAAATACATCTCCGAATACTCCGGCATGGCCGCCGCTTCGCCTGAATCCGCCCACGGCTCAAAAGATACCGGCTCCGCGCCGCATCGTTCATAATAATATTCCGACCCAAGCCAAAAGTCATCCTTCGTATCTGGCTGCCTGAGAAAATCCGCCTTCGTCAGTTCTGACCAACGAGTATGATAAGCAAGCAGCGGTAAATAGTATTTCTTTCTCTGGTCCGCAGGAACACACTGCCGGATAAACTCGCGCTTAACCGGAGACCATTTCATACACCGGAGCACGTCAAACACAAACGATTCCCTTTTAAAATAACGGTTTTTCATGCCGATATAGTACAGATCAAAAACAACCAGTTTGTACTGGCGCTTTTCCAATAATTCTTTTAAATAGTAATATGTCAGATACACCGGTTCTCCGGAAAACGAAAAATTGTATGACTTAATGCGCTCATTGCGCCAGATGACCGATGGGTTAAAACCATTCACCGCATGGCTTCCCCCGATCAACGCCACTTCGGTCTGTTCCATATCTGCATCGTCCGAATACAGATTCTTTTGTACTTTATCTGCCTTGGCATTATAAGGGTTCGTTACCTCATTTACTGCCACCAGTATACCGGCCGCCAACAAAAGAAAGAAAAATATCTCAAAAGCAAGCCTCCATTTTTGTTTCAACATGTTCTCTCCCTGTCGTGCGGCTGCTCTTTAGCCAATCAAGCATACTGCCGCACTCTTTTTAAAACTGTCCATATATAAATTCGGTTGCGTAATACTGCGTCCCGTATGCCCCGGCTAAAATGATGGCGCAAAACATAAGAATACAGAAACCATAACGGATCCAGGCGTGGTCTTTTGCAATCGAGCGATAAAAATCTGCTTTTTGATTATAATGATCAATGGCAAACATGAAAATGGTCCCGAGCGCGCATACGACCATCATCGGCCCATTGAGTCCAAGTTCCATCAAACTGCCGTCGGTCATAGTCCAGGGACAAAAGGCGAACATCCGCAGAAATAAGTCTCTCGTTTTCCACAGCTTCCCTGCGAAAAATGGAACCCAGGCGACCGAAACGAGAACATACACAGCGGTTCGCTGCAGCCACGCAAACCGCTCTTTTTGTCTGGCCCTGGCAAAAAGCCGGTCACGAAATGCTTTCGTCCGCTTTCCTGCCACGAGGTAACATCCATGGATACCTCCCCAAAGCAGATATCCGGCCAGCGAGCCGTGCCATGCCCCGCTCAGTATGAATACGAGCATGGTATTCGCGTCCCTTCTCCTCTCTCCGTTCCGGCTGCCGCCAAACGGAATGTAGACATAATCCCGAAACCATGAACTCAAAGATATATGCCATCTGCGCCAGAATTCCTGTATGGAGACCGCACGGTACGGAGCATTAAAATTGTCCATAAGCCGCACGCCTAACATCTTTGCGCCACCAATGGCGATTAGGGAATACCCGCCAAAGTCAAAGTAGATCACAAGGGAATATAAAAGCATCGCAAAGATCACGGAGATTCCCACAAATTCCCCCTCACAGATCCCTCTGACGAGAACGAGCAGATTATCCGCCAAAACCATTTTCTGAAAAAATCCGACGAGTACCATCACAGCCCCGGCACGGATCTCCGTCAAGTCAAACGACGGCCCTTCCTCGTATTGGCGCCGAAGTTCCTTATAGCGGCCGATCGGCCCCGCTACCACCTGCGGAAAGAAACTGACAAACAGTGCGTAACGGGCAAAATCCCGTTCGGCCGGCACAGTCCCCCGATACACCTCCATAAGATAACCGATCACCATAAGTGAATAATAGGACAACCCCATCGGAATGATGAGTGATGTCCCGCACCAAAATATCGAGTACTTGATTCCAATGAACAGGATAACCATAGCGGCTGTCACAGCGCCCACAATCCATTTGCTCCTTCTTTTCTCCAGCGCCCTGCCTGCCACATACGACACGGCAGTAACTCCAGTCACATAAATCAATGCCGGCGGCGAAACACAGATAAAAAATAGTACACTGGCAAAAAGGAGAACATAGACCCGATACCGTTTTGGCAGTATGTACTGTAACAGACAGGCCCCAAAAAGACCTGTCGTCAAAAACATCTGATCCATAACAATCCCCAATTCCAAAAGTCTGTAACCATTATAACCGACAATGTGGCGCGCGTCAATGCCTGCGCCCCCTGTCCGCATCGGCATGTGAATAAAAAGGACGGGGATGGAAATGCTAACAGCAAAATGAAATAAGAAATGAGGCATACTATGAGTGATATGAACCAGTCAAAAGATCTGCGCAGCGCCCTTCCTATGGCAGCACTGGATGAAATCCCCGAACCCCGTTCCGACGCGAAAAACATCGTCGGCCTCGTAAAACAGAGGGGGAAGATCACCGGCTACCAGCTTTCCGACGGCCAGACAGTCAGTAAGGAAGAAGGGGTCGCGCTGGCCGAATCCGGCGAGATCCGCGGCGTCGGCATTGCCCACCGCGGAGATACGAGATACCTGAAATCCCTTCCCGACAGCGATGAGGAAAATAATCTGAGCAGCCTTCCCTCGGTCGGCGTAGACCGGGCTCGCTGAACTCGTCCCCGACACGATATGTTTTCCCTGATTTCCATTCACGGAAACAACATCTGCGCATAAAATGAAAATAACTTCGAATGGCAGAAGATGATCCGGATCAAAATGATATAGATCAACATGTGCAGAAATGAGGGGAAAACATGAATCGTGTACGGGAAATCGTCAATGTAAACCAGGTCCATGCGCAGGGCATACGCGGTCAGGGAAGCTGTATCGCTATTTTAGACAGTGGGATCTGTGCCCACCCGGATTTTGGAACCCGCATCACGGGCTGGTACGACGCCATCAACGGCAGAAGCACCCCTTATGATGACAATGGACACGGCACGCATGTCGCCGGCATCGCTGCTGGAAACGGGTTACTCAGCCGGGGGACATTTTGCGGCATGGCGCCGGAAGCCCGCATTGTATCCGTAAAGATCCTTGACGAAAATGGGGAAGGCATGATCCCTCATATTATCTCCGGCATTCACTGGGTCATGCAGAACCGCTGCCGGCTCGGTATCAATATCGTCAACATTTCCGTGGGCACAGCAGACAGCGAGCGGTTCAACGAAACGTCGAACTTCGTCCAGCAGGTCAATGAATTATGGGATATGGGCATTGTCGTCACCGCCTCGGCAGGCAATAAAGGCCCGAATCCCTACAGCATCAGCGCCCCCGGAAACAGCCGCAAGATCATTACGGTCGGATACTATAGCAAGCACTCCAACTCCAGCGTCGGCCCGACCTCATTGTGTATCAAAAAGCCGGACGTCGTTACGCCCGGCTATCAGATCACGAGCTGCTGCCATCAATACGCGCTGCAAAACGCCTACATAAAAAAGAGCGGCACTTCTATGGCTACGCCTGTAGTCAGTGGAAGTATCGCGCTCCTTCTCTCAAAATATCCTGATCTCACGCCAAAGGACGTGAAAGTCCGGCTGAAAAACAGCTGTACCGACCTGTCGCTCCCTCACGGAAGCCAGGGGTGGGGACTGCTGAATGTCGAAAAATTACTCTCCTAATTTCCAAATCTCTTCATTGTACTGGGCGATCGTCCGGTCGGAAGAGAAAAACCCGGCTTTTGCTATATTGATAAGCATCTTTTCTGCCCATGCCTGTCTGTCCCTGTAGTCCTCATATGCCTGTTCTTTCACCGCAACATATTCATCAAAATCAGGGAATGTCATAAACCAGTCCTTATTCAAAAGTTCGTTGTAAAGTCTTTTCAATGACTGCTTCTTTCCGACTTTCCGCATCGTGTCACTCATGATAAAGTCCACGGCCTGCCGCAGATCCGCATTCGTTTCATAATACTGCCTCGAACAGTAATCTCCTCTGTCATACCTCGCTATAACCGTATCGCTGTCTTCCCCGAAAATATAGATGTTATCGTCTCCCACGAGTTCGTGTATCTCTACATTCGCGCCATCCTCCGTTCCGACCGTTACCGCGCCATTGAGCATAAATTTCATATTGCCGGTGCCGCTCGCCTCTTTCGAGGCCAGCGAGATCTGTTCCGATATATCACACGCCGGAATCAGCTTTTCCGCCAGTGTCACATTATAATTTTCCACCATGACAATATTGAGATACTGCCTTACCGCCTTATCTTTTTTCACGATCTTCTGGAGACAGAGGATCAGATGGATAATATCTTTGGCGATCGTGTAAGCCGGTGCTGCCTTCGCTCCGAAGATGAGCGTGATCGGCGTTTTCGGCAGATTGCCGCTCTTGATATCCAGATATTTGTGTATCGCGTACAGGGCGTTCAACTGCTGCCGCTTATACTCATGAAGCCGCTTGACCTGAATATCAAAAATGGAGTCCTCATCTAGTTTGATTCCCTGCGTCCGCTTCAGATATTTTGCGAGTTTGTGCTTATTGCGCTGTTTGATGGCAAGCAGCTTTTGAAGAACGGCTTTATCCTCACTGAATGCCAGCAATTTCTCCAGTTCCTCCGCATCTCTTTTAAAGCCTGGCCCGATCGTTTCCTCCAAAAAACGCGTCAGCGGCCGGTTACAGTGAAGAAGCCAGCGGCGGAACGTAATGCCGTTCGTCTTATTATTAAATTTCTCCGGGTAGATCTTATAAAAGGAATGCAGTTCATTCTTTTTCAAAATTTCCGTGTGGAGATAGGCCACACCATTTACGCTGTGTCCGTAATGGATGTCCATGTGCGCCATATGGACCAGTTCATTTTTATCAATGATATAAACCGACTCGTCGTCGTATTTTTCCTTCACCCGGCGGTCCAGCTCCCGTATGATCGGCACGAGCTTCGGCGCCACCTCCTCGAGAAAACATACCGGCCATTTTTCCAGCGCTTCGGAAAGGATCGTGTGATTGGTATACGCGCATACCGCCGTCGTGATCTCGATCGCCTCTTCCATCGCGATCCCTCTCTGCATCAGAAGACGGATCAGTTCCGGGATCACCATCGATGGATGGGTGTCGTTGATCTGGATCGCCGCATACTCGTAAAGATCATGCAGGTCACTTCCCCTCTCCTCGGCTTCCTGCAAAATAAACTGCGCCGCCGTGCTCACCATAAAATACTGCTGGTATACCCGCAAAAGCCGGCCAGCTTCATCGCTGTCATCGGGATATAAAAACAGCGTCAGGTTTTTCTCGATCTCCGATTTGTCAAAATCAATCCCACTCGTTACTATACTCTCGTCCAAAAGTTCCGCATCGAATAAATGCAGAGCATTCGTCCGATTTCCGTAGCCGGTTACCAGAATATCATATAATTTAGCTGTCACGTCAAACTTTCCGAACGAAACGACAAACCGGCTCCTCCGGTCAATGAGCCACCCGTCCTCTTCCATCCACGGATTCGGTTCCTCGTTCTGCAGCCGTTTTTTAAATACCTGCCGGAACAATCCAAAATGATAGTTTAAACCGATTCCATCTCCCGGCAGGCCAAGCGTCGCCACCGAATCCAAAAAGCAGGCAGCCAGTCTGCCCAAACCGCCATTTCCCAACGACGGCTCGGGCTCCATTTCCTCCAATACGCTCAGTTTCTTCCCCGCCTTCGCAAGCTCTTTTCTCACCTCTTCGTAAATACCGAGGTTGATCAGATTATTGCTGAGCAGCTTCCCGATCAAAAACTCCGCCGAGATATAATAAAGTTTTCTTTTGTTTCCTTCGTTCGGCGCATGCGCTGTCTGTGAGTGATCCACAACCCGCTTCGCTGCCAGTTCATTCGTCATTTGGACTAGTGCGGCATACAATTCCTGATCCGTACAAGTTTCCATCCGTTTTCCATACTTTTCACCTAGAAATTCCGCTAACATGATCTTTACCTCCACTTTCCATGCTCCAAATTGCCTTATTTATCATAGCACAGAATAAAGAAGGAAACAAGCCTAACCTCTCAGATCATTTTATCCTGATCATTTTATCCCCTTAATTATTTTTTTCATCCACTGCCACGCCTCTTCATCCGACTTTTTAGCCTCTCGGATAAACTGGCACGCCTTTTTCCGCAGTCCCGCATCGGATGAATCCGATAATCTGGCACCCATGTCCTCCCAATTGCCAAATAACTCCCGCATTTGGCATATACTTTTCTCCGTCCGCTCAAATGACGATGCCGTGTGCGCAAACGCTTCCTTTTCTCTCTCCGATATGTCCGGCAATCCCGCCAAACGGGAGAAATAGCGGGCGGCACAGCCTCTCCCGTCAATCAGGCATGTCATCGCATCGTTTAAGCACAGACATTTCTCAAATAGAAGGGAATCATGATCTCCCGCGCGAAAATCCGCATCATTTCCCAGCATGCGTTCCCAGGCACCATAGGCGAAAAGCCCTTTCGCATACTGGTTTTCTTTCCGTCCTGTCATGACACGCACGGCATGTTCCAATATCTCCTTCCTTGAAATCCGTTCAGCCCGGATGGCTCCCATGCACATAACGCCATGGGTATCCTTGTTTTCCCACCAGTCATCACAGATAAAATAACCGCTCTCATCGGTTTTCACACTGCCGCCAAATTCGGGATCTTCCTGAAAGAAGTTCCAGCCAAGCAGCGTATTTCCCCGATCCCGGTAACCGGTGATCACACACGCCTCGGGCGGGCCAATGATACCTTGGGCAATACACGGGTAGCCTTCGTCGATATGCTTCCTGATAAAACGGATGAATTCCTCTTTCGAAGTCTGCTTCTCCCGTCCCAGGAATCCAAATTCCCGCCCAAGCGCTCCCGCGCCTATATAATAGACATCCTGTGACTCCAGCGTATGGTAAATATCTACATTGCTCAGGTCCCACGTTTCTTCATTCCATGTCAGACGAAAAGCCGCCCCACCCGACACCATCACCTCTTCATAACTGACATCCTCGCCGAGATAATCCATGCACGCTTTCAGGCAGATCGGATACGGCGTATTCCCGCCATACGTACCCCATCCCACTTTTGGCACGCCGTATAAGATCGTACTCTCATTATCTTTATACTGTTCTTTCTTCATACAGATATCGCTCCTTCGCTCTTTTTTTCCGGGGAGTCCGATACCGTACACGCCCTGCGCCAGCTCCTCTTTTCCCACGATCGGCCGTTCCTTACGAAAACGGCTCGGCGTCATGCCCACCTGTTTTCGAAAAGCCCGCGTGTAGCTTTCATGATTTGCAAAACCATATCGCAGCGCGACATCCATAATAGAAGCATCCGAGTGGATCAGATCAAACGCGGAAGCCAGGATTTTTCGCTTCCTCACATAGAATGACAGGGAACAGCCTGTATTCCGGCGGAACAATTCCCGCATATACGCCTCGGAATAGCCAATCCAGTCTGACATTTCTTTGTAATCAAAATGATCTCCCTGGAGATGGGCTTCGATATAGCGGATCATGGCTCGTGTATGTGTTGAAAAACTCATCATCGAACTCCTTTCTGATTCCAGTAACATCGCGATGTAACTGTATTATATATCATCCGCTATTTCGTTTCTTGACTTTTTTAAGGAAGTTAGCATTCAAAAAGTTCGTTATTTGCGAAAATCAATATCAAACCGTGTCCCATGTGAAAACAAAACTCCCTCTGTAAGCCGGATACAAAGGATGCTCCTCCCTGCCAAAAAAGCCCAGATTTTCCCCTTTTCCATGCGCAGTAAACCAATCACCGGCAATCGCGACATCTGGATTTCCCTCGATCTGCCTCATTTTATTGGAAAGGCCATAGGTAATGACATAAAACGCGCCATCTTCATAATGCGCGTTGACGTATCTTACATGCGGCATCTCATGTTCCATCGTTGCCAGTGCAATGATACTATCTTTTCCAAACCGCTCCTCCATCAGCCTTTTTGTTTCCTCATTTAATTTTTCCATCTGCGTCCGCCTCCACTTCACTTGTATTCACTTGATCTCAATGTCATCCAATCGCAGCCTGTAGATCACAAGATACAATTGTTCTTCCTCCTGATATGATCTTCTGAGGTTCGGGAAGTGATCCATCATTTCTTCTCTCAACTGATTTGAACGTTCCACGATGGCTTCCGCGCCAATACGGATCCATTTGTGTGTCGCCGGATGATAACTTGCGATCTCCACCCGGGGATTTTCTGTCAGATCATAATACACACTTTTCCGTGTATCGGTTGCGATAAACAAAACATCCTCTTTTTCATAGATCATACCAAATGGCCTTAACCGCGGCCGGCCATTTACAGACGTCGCAAGAAAAAAATAGCCGCACTTTCGGATAAACGAATAGCAATCCCGAGCCGTCCACGCCCCCTCTGTTTTCTCCTCTTCCGCTGTAACAGCTTCATTGAGCAGAAAATCGATACTGCACGCAAAAATTTTACTTAGTTTAATCAGTTTTTCTGTTTCCGGAAAAGATACATCCATCTCCCAGCGGGAAACAGACTGCCTGGAAACATCCAGCTGTTCAGATAATTCCTCCTGCGTCAATCCTTTTTTCTTACGTAGTAATGCTAATTTTTCTCCCGTCGTCATGTGATCACCTCTGCCATCTATTATAGTTCCATTTAGACGCATTGTAAATCACATTTCAAGTGCGTGATGCAACGTTCAGCGTGCAAATACCTCCAAAACCTCGCAGCCTTTCCTGACAAAAGCAAGGAATGTATAATTTTTCAAAAGTAGTTTGATTAGGACTATCAAAAGATGTTACTAATCTCAGTCTAAATTAAATTGAATATTAAAAGGGTTGACTGAGTTAGCCGGATTTAAAAGAATGAACCTTTACAAATCGCTGCGATCGTGTTATAGTATTAGAAAAGGAACAACCGCCCACAAGGGGTTTGACCAGTATATCGAATAGCAATGCCACCCTTCCACTCGCCAAAGTATCAGGGTGGTTTTGCTATGTAAAGCTACTTACAAAACGTAAACACGAATGTAAGCAATGCCAAAAGGAATAACCCAAAGGTCATTATATCCTTAAAATCAAAATGATTTTTCACAGGCATCACCCCCATTCTTTTGGAATGAGGTCATCGCACCCTGTAACACGATTGCTCCGTGACAAGATTCTACCATATTCTTTTCGTTCTGACAACCCAAATAATTGATTACTCGAACGGAACCCCTGCCAGCACATGGTTTGCACTGATGCCATGGGCTGGTGGCTCCATTTTAGAGGGATTAACGGGAACGTTATGGCAGGACAATTCGTATTTGACTTCAATGTAAATCACATTTGAGTGCGTGATGCAACGTTCAGCGTGCAAATACCTCCAAAACCTCGCAGCCTTTCCTGACAAAAGCAAGGAATGTATCAATAGGCGCCTTGCCCTCGATCCACTGTTCCCCTGTGTATGTTTCCCGACTGTTCACATCGATCCACTCACCCTTGGGGAGATATACCCTTCTCTCCGTCATTCCCTGCCGCGTGATCGGCGCGAACAATATATCCCTGCCAAACATATACTGGTCTTCCAGCGTATAACAAACCTCATCCTCGTAATAGTCAAAAAACATGGGGCGCATGATCGGCTCGCCTGTTTCATGCGTGATCTCCATATGTTTACAAATATACGGTTTCAGTCTCTCCCTCAGTTTGACAAGGTTACTGAGGATCTCATAATTTTCCTCTCCAAAACTCCATATTTCATTATCTCCACCGCTGCTTTCCTTAATGCCCGGATGTTTATCGACCTGACCTTTTGTCTTGTTCCGCGCTCCATGTAGGCGCATAACCGGGGAAAATACGCCGAACTGGGTCCACCGCACGACAAGCTCCTTAAAATAGTCGCTCTCAATGTCACCAAACAAAAAGCCCCCAATATCGCTGTTCCACCAGGGAATGCCGCTCATTGCCATCGAAAGTCCCGTCTTTACGCTCATTTCAAGTGCCTCAAAGGTTGACATGATATCACCATTCCAGACAAGGGAACCAAATTTCTGAGTGCCGGGATAAGCGGCTCTCGTCAGAAGGATGATCTCGTCCTCCCCCGCCTCCTTTAACCCCTCATAAAACATCTTACTGTAATAATAAGGATACAGCATGGCCGTCTGCGCGCCATTTCCCGCATAAAATTTCAGATTCGAATATTGCTGCGGATGAACCTCCGGCTCTGCCTCATCAAGCCAGAAATTCCGAATGCCATAGTCGTAGTAATTCTTTTTGATGATATTCCAGACAAAAGGCCCGGTTTTCGGATGCGTAGGGTCAATAAACGTCTGCTGCCCATGAAACTCAAACAGGCCATACTGACCATTTTCCGTGCGGACGACCATGTTCCCCTCGCTCATCTCCGTATAATTTTCACTCGCCGGATTGATCGTCGGCCACACCGACACGACTGGCTCTACCCCCATCTCTTTCAATTCGCCGCACATCGCTTTGGGATCCGGCCAGTAAGCAGGATCAAACTTCCACTCGCCCTGTTCTGTCCAGTGGAAAAAGTCAATGACGATCGCGGCAAGAGGCAAACCTCTCCTCTTATACTCGCGCGCCACCTCTAAGAGCTCCTCCTGGCTCTCATAGCGAAGCTTACTCTGCCAAAAACCTGCCGCCCACTCAGGAAACGCCGGCGCATACCCCGTCAGATCACAGTATTTTCTGACAACTGCTGCCGGAGTCGTGTCCGCATACACCAGATAATCCGCCTGATACGCACTATCCGCCACCCACATCGTATGGTTATTTGTCGTCTCACACCTTCCCGGGGCCGGATTATTCCAGAAAAATCCATAACCAAGAGAAGAATACACAACCGGGACAGCCGACTTTGTATTATAGTGCAGAAGATTGACTGTACTCCCTTTTCGGTCAAACTGGTTCTCCTGCTCCTGGCCAAGTCCATAAAAGTGCTCGTTTTCATTGGCGTCAAATATAACTTTGATCTGATAATGATCGCCTTCCACATGCACATTCCTTCCCGTGTACTCGCCCTCAAATTTGGTATGCAGAATCTGACTGCCGTCCCGGTAATAGGTTATGATCCCGCCATACCACAGCTCTCCTGCCTCTATTTTTGCTGACATCATTCCATTTCGTATCGTCGCTTCCTTCTCGTCTCCCTCTGTGACACATTCCGCGTCATCCGTCGGAGGCAGGAGCGTCCATGCCTCATCCAGTATTTTTCCATTTCTCGTTGAACGGCACCGCAGGCAGTTACGGCCGTATGGCTCTATAACCGTCAGTTCCTCTCTTCTTTCATAGACAAGCTTATCTTTGTAAACCGTGATCTTTCCCATCGCAATATCTCTCCTTCCACGTTCGATTCATGTTGGTGGCTGCCCACCTTCCTTTTATTGCCTTTACAACGATTATATTGATTTTCCACCAAAAAATCTAGTACAATTTATAGATTTTCCGACACTATATTGATACGAAAACTCAATTGTGTTATGATGGCAGTACTAAATACCGGAAGCCGAGGTGTTCCCTATGATCACGAAAAATGAAATCACCAAAACTACGACTACAGCAAATACAGACACGCAGCTGGACTCTCTTACTGAAAAGATCAAGCACCAGACAGAAGGCAGGCCGTTTTCCATTCACCATACCGATGTGGCGGCAAGTACCGAATATGCGCTGTATATCCACTGTCATTCTGAACTCGAATTTTTTTATCTCACAGAAGGGGAACTGGACTTTTATATCGAACGCAACGTATATCACATGCAGGCCGGAGATGCCATTCTTATTCCCGGTGGTCTGATCCATTATGCAACGCGTACGAACAGCAGCGAGTCAGCATGTTCCTTTGACGCTATCGTGTTTTCCACGAAGATGATGACCGATGCCCTGCCTTCTTATTGTGAAAAGTACTTTGACTCTGCGATCTGTAATTCCATAACCGGAGTGTGCTGCCTGACCCCGGATACAAAATGGCAGCATACCATTATTGATTCCCTGACGGGAATTTTTGATTATGGCAATATCCCAATGGAACAATGCGAGCTTATCATACGCGGCAGATTACTCAGTGCGTGGCAGCTTCTCTACAACAACATATATTCCAAACT
This sequence comes from uncultured Eubacterium sp., assembly GCA_910579145.1. Lineage (GTDB taxonomy): Bacteria > Bacillota > Clostridia > Lachnospirales > Lachnospiraceae > Eubacterium_F. Next base: position 35,862 of record CAJTTQ010000012.1, on the reverse strand, counting down.
GATCGCCAGACATCACGCACACCCGGCCTACCCCCTGTTAAACAAATGTATTGATACGATAAACTCCAATTATATGTATGATTTCTCCCTTGCCGATCTCGCCGCCGCTTCCGGACTCAGCGAGGGACATTTTTGCCGCGTTTTTAAAGATGTCACGGGCTTCACCCCATTTGGATACATTAACAGGGTACGGATCACAAAGGCATGCAGCATGCTGACCGGCACAGATAAAAAAATAGCCAATATATCATCCCGGTGTGGTTTTAATAACATCAGCTATTTCAACCGGGCCTTTAAGCAGATCATGAAGGAAAGTCCATCCGAGTACCGGAAAAACTTTAAAAGCATAACATAGTTTTGCCAGGCACTATTGGACACCGACTCTCATAAACTATGATTAACGTATGTTTCTGAGGTGTCGTCCTTGCAATCATTTCCCAAACCACTTACCGCAAAAGAAGAACTGGAATACATACGCCGTTTAGAACATGGGGACATGGAGGCCAGAAGGGTTCTCATCGAACGGAATTTAAGACTGGTCGCCTACCTTGTAAAGAAATATAGCAACAGCGAACACAGCCAGGAGGATCTCATTTCTATCGGTACCATCGGACTGATCAAAGCGATTGACAGTTATAAGCAGGGAAAGGGCGTCAGGCTGGCGACGTATGCTTCACGGTGTATCGACAATGAACTTCTCATGACCTTTCGAAGCGCAAAGAAGCAGGCAAAAGAAGTATACCTCTATGAGCCAATCAACGGCGATGACGGAGAAGGAAACAGCATCAGCCTTCTTGATCTGCTCGAAACAACAGATGAAGACGTAGCAGAACGAATGGAAATCGAGGAAAATGTAAAAAAGCTGTATAAATATGTAGAAACGGCTCTTACTGACCGGGAAAAGGAAATCATCCGCCTTCGATACGGACTACCCAAAAATCGAAACGCAAACGAGAAGAATGAAATTACCCAGCGGGAAATCGCTCAAAAATATGGAATCAGCAGAAGCTATGTAAGCCGTATTGAAAAAAAAGCTCTTGAAAAACTTCGTCAAGCATATGAAAGCGAAATATTCCATTCATAACATATCTGTCGTTCAAATGGGAGGTTGAGATGGCTGATCAAAAGTTAGAAAACATGTTGGAACTCTCCTTAGCCGCGAATGAAAACCAACGTGAAAAAAGCGAAAATTTAAACGTGGGATATGACTCCCAAACCAAGCGCTGGGAACTGATCATCAAATACTCAGGTGAACTGCAGCTGCCGGAATCTGTTTCGGTACTCCCCCTATATGGGGGATATGCTATCATTTCAATCCTTGAAACAGAAATTGAGTCACTCTCCCAAAATCCTCAGATAGAATATATCGAAAAGCCAAAAAACCTCGTACTGTCCCTCTACGAAGCACGCGCGGCCTCCTGTATAACCCCCGTCCAAAATCCCCCTCTTTCCCTTACTGGTAAAGGAATCATCGTTGGCATCGTAGACAGTGGAATTGATATTTTTCACCCGGATTTTCGGAATGAAGATGGAACTACAAGAATTCTGGAACTCTGGGACCAAACGATCCCGAATGAAGAAGACAACAATTTTTTCTATAACAGGGGAAAAATATTTGGCCGGGAAGAAATCAATCAAGCCCTGATCGATAACGACCGATCGTTTCCAAGCCGAGATCCTTCCGGTCATGGAACTCATGTAGCCGGCATCGCAGCCGGAAATGGACGCGCGAGCCGGGGAGAACAAAAGGGTGTCGCCCCTGAAAGTGAACTTCTGATTGTCAAATTAGGAAACACATTTCCCGAGGGGTTTCCAAGAACAACCGAACTCATGCTGGGAATGGATTACTGTGTTCGAAAAGCCGCTGACTTAAATATGCCACTAGCTCTCAATATCAGTTTCGGTAACAGTTACGGTAGCCACGATGGCAGCTCGCTTTTAGAAACATTCATTGATAACCTATCCAATCTGGGACGGACCACGATCGCAATCGGCAGTGGAAATGAGGGTAATAAAGGCAGGCATGCCGCCGGACAACTCATGGATGAGACTCCGATGCAGATTGAACTGGCGGTTTCCCCCAATGAAACCTCCTTAAATGTACAGCTTTGGAAAAATTATGTTGACACCTTCCAGTTTCGATTAGTCGCCCCTTCTGGTGCCAGCGTCATTCTCACGGAACAATCCATCGGAGCATACCGCGATGTTTTAGACCGTACGCAGCTGTTATGGTACTTTGGAGAACCGGCACCCTATAGCGTGTCTCAGGAAATATATCTGGAAATGATCCCTCTTCCCGGAAGTTCATATATACAAAGCGGCATTTGGAAACTTGAATTCACTCCCGTAGATATTGTAGATGGCAGATTTGACCTGTGGCTTCCATCCGGGAATGCGGTCAATCCGTCCACCAACTTTCTCGTTCCTTCACCAGACGTCACTTTAACAATTCCATCGACAGCGTCGAACCCCATCACGGTAGCCGCCTATAACAGTAATACAGATAGTTTTGCCTCCTTTTCAGGGCAGGGATTTACCGGTCTTTCGCTTCCTAAACCGGATATCGCCGCTCCGGGTGTAGACATTACCAGCACGGCACCTGGCGGCGGTTATACACAGAACACGGGAACTTCTATGGCTACCCCTTTTGTAACGGGCAGCGCAGCCCTTCTTATGGAATACGGCATCATTCAGGGACGGGACCCGTATCTTTACGGTCAAAAAGTAAAAGCTTATTTACAAAAAGGTGCCAGACATCTACCCGCCGTGCAAAAATATCCCAGCCCCCAGATCGGCTGGGGCGTCCTGTGCCTAAAAGACAGTATTCCCTAACGACTATCCGCACCTATATGGCGATACTGTAAAAATTGAAATTCTATCCCGCTTTCATCTATGAACATTTCACTTTCATAAACCTTATTCCATCCTTCGATTTGATCTAGATGAGGAAAAAAAGTATCTGCCTGTTTTCTTGCTTTCACTTTCGTAATAAAAGCCATCGACGCGCAACCTAAAAACTGCCTGTAAACCTCCCCTCCTCCAATGATGTACACATCTTCCCCTTGGCCATCCACATACGCCAAAACCTGATCTATAGAATGAAAAACAATAACCTCTTCTTCATTTTTGGCACAAGCTTCTTCCCATCCCTTCTGCCTTGTTAATACAATATTCTTCCGCTCCGGCAAAGGTCTAGCTCCCGGCAAACTCACAAATGTCTTTCTTCCCATCACGACAATATTTTTCAACGTCAGTTTCCGGAAATATTCCATATCCTTTTTTAAGTGAAACAATAACTGGTTCTGATACCCAATGCCCCAATTAGCATCAACGGCCGCCAGTAGCGCAATTTCTTTCATCGCTTCCATCCTTTCAAAAAGTTCATGCGTCCGCATGTTTCATAACACGTCCGACATACTTCGATGGGATAGCCGCTTTGACAAAAATGCCATCTTCTTTATATTCCTCATGCTCCAAATTTCCATACTTACGGATCAACTGAATCAGACCAGCCTCCTCATAGGAAAACAGTTTTTCTATCTGAACAAAACCAGCATTTAAGATCTTTTCCACTTTTTCCAAAAGATCTTCTATCCCAATCCTCTGCTTTGCGGAAATTTTTACTACATCTTCACTCTTTTCATCTTTACAGATACATTCAGATTGACCATGCTCCCATTTATCGATTTTATTAAACACGGTAAGAACTGGCTTATCCTGAACACCTAATTTCTTTAACGTATCATAGACCACCTGCATATGAACATCATAATCAGGGTCCGAAGAATCCACGACATGAAGGATCATATCCGCGTATTTCGCTTCCTCCAATGTACTCCTGAATGCCTGGATCAAATGATGGGGAAGTTTATTTATAAAACCTACGGTATCCGTAAACAAAATCTTCTGTCCATTTTCCATCTCATAACTTTTCGTCGTAGGATCCAGGGTAGCAAACAACTTATCCTCTTCCAGTACGTCTGCCTGAGTCAGTGTGTTTAACAAAGTTGACTTTCCCGCATTGGTGTACCCAATAATAGCAGCTACTTTTACCTCTTGTCTCATTCGCTGCTTGCGCATCGTATCCCTTGTCAATACCATGCGTTTTAACTGACGGTTCAGCACAGCGATCCGATCCCGGATCAGACGGCGATCCATCTCCAGTTTCTTTTCTCCGGGGCCTTTTGTCCCGATTCCTCCACTGCTTCCTGCTGCCCCTCCTCCAATCCGGGATAGCGACTTACCGAAACCAGTCAGGCGCGAAGAACGATACCTAAGCTGGGCAAGTTCTACCTGAAGTTTTCCCTCACTCGTACTTGCATGTGATGCGAAAATATCCAAAATCAAAACCGTCCGGTCAATCACTTTACACTGCAGTTCATCCTGCAGATTCCCTAGCTGTGCAGGAGAAAGTTCATCGTCACAAATAACGGTATCTGCTTCTGCTTCTTTGACCAATTCCCGCAATTCTTCTATTTTCCCTTTTCCAATATATGTTCCCGGGTGCACACCTTCTCGATTTTGCACCATCCTCCCCACAGGTTCCGCTCCTGCTGTCTGTGACAGTTCTGCCAGTTCATCCAGCGATACTTGCACATTTACTCCATCCCCAAGATCTACCGCTACAAGAATCACTTTTTCTTTTCTTGTTTCACTCTGAAAAAATTGTTCCATATTTTCCCCATTTCTATTTTTTCATTCATGCGCACGCACCATTCTCACATAACACACATTCAGGCGCGCACGCATGCCACCTTTTAAATTTTTTAGCAAAGCAACGTAAGCATAACACACTTCGGTAAAAATATCAAATTACACATATTATTTTTTCACCTTTACCAAGCAAATATACCGCTTCTTTTTTACCCGGACGATAATACGTGTACTTCCTTTCTTTTTCGCCCTGATCACACCATTCCTACTTACAGAAACGATCTTTCGCCCTTTCAATTTCCAAACAGGTTTCTCTTTTTTTGAACATCCTTTGACCTTAAGACATAATTTTGTGCCTTTTTTCAGATGGATCACGGTTTTCCTTTTTTTGAGCCACTTTACCTTGATTTTAGATCGTATAGAAACCGCTTTACGCTGGCCCGTCTTTAAAACACCACGGTTTGCGGTCAGATTTGCAGAAATAAATTTGTGGATCAGATCGTACGAAGCGGACACGTTGCTCATCGAATCTAGATGATCTTCCTCTATAGATACCTGATCACGAATATCTGGTGCGTACTCCTCCATCTTTTCCGCCCCAAATACCGTCTGTGGCGTACTGGTCGGAGTCTCTGCGGGCATCGCTGTTTCAGATGGATGATCTGTTTCCTCCGGCGGTTCGCTCACAGAAGGATCCTCTTTTGGCGGTTCTGTTTCATAGGGCCGATTACTCTCAGATGGAATTTTGATTGGTGACTGTGTACGTTCCGGCTGCAGCGTTTCTTCTGGTCTTCCTGTCGGAAGCAACGTTTCTCCCGGTTGATCCACGACATCTCCCGGCGTCGGTTTCATCGTCTGTACTGCTGCGTCTCCCGGCGTCGGCCTGGCCGCTGCTGTACATACTGGTGTTGGCGTACTCGCCGCTGCTGTACACACTGGCGTAGGTTCGATCAATGGCTTATCGGTCGATGTCGGTTCAGGTGTCATTACAACATCCGGCTCCTTCCAAACGGGCACCTGCACCAGACGGACGATTGTCTGCCCCTCATAATGATACAAAGCCTCATATCTATTCATATCATTATCTGTCTTCGTTACTACTATATCGGGATCTTTCCATTCATAGGATGCTCCTTTTTGCCGCGATGTCAGCACAGACACCGCCAATTTATCTCCGTCCTTCACACAGGAAGCCTCTGGATTTGCAATAACAGGTACCCTGCATGGAATGCGGCAGATATGATTTTTCTCATCCCATTGACCTATATGTGTCCAATCATAATTATCACAATCCGGCGGCACAAAATTCAAAGAATAGTTCATAATATCTGGCGACACTAACATTGGTTCATCCGGCCAGAAAAATTCTCCCTCTTCACGGTCACATATAACCTCCGACTCGCTTATAAAATCCCCCTCCGCCAGACATGTCACAGTAAAATCTGGAAGTACCCCTTTTGCCTTCTGTACTATAAGCGGGACCTGGCGAATCACACTCTGTGCTTCCTGGCTCCACCCCGGGACACTGCTCCAATCGTAATTTTTGTTATCGTTTGGCGTAAACCGTACCGCGTAACCCTCATTGCTTACTTTTACTTCCTGCTTCGGGTCATCCCAGCAAAAACTCCCGTATTGATTCTCCATCACTGATAAACCAGATTCTGATACGGTCAACCCCGGCCGGTAAACAAGTTGTTCTGCATCGGGAAATTCTACTTCTCCATCCATCTTACGTGGACAGATCATAAACTCCTTCGTCACCGTACCCTTGTAATTCCCCTGAAAGGAAAATATTGCTAATGCCATTCCGGCATCGGTATTATCCCGGTAAGACACTGTATAATCAACATCCTCATCATATCCCTTCAGAGCCGGCCTGTGTTCCTTTCCATTATACACAAACTCATCTTCACACAACTCCACATCCGAGACAGGAGCCGGTTTGATATAAAATGATTTTGTAATACTCCCCGAATAATTTCCCTGAAAGACTGCCTGCACTTTTGCCGTTCCTACATTCAAGACATCCTTATAGATGAGCGTATAATCCGTATCTTCTTTCAGCAGCTTTCCCATCGAATCTTCTATTTTTATACTTGGACGGACTTCTTGGCCTGTATATACCAGTTCTTCCTGGTCCAATACCATTTTCTCTGCAAATGCCTCCATCGGAAATGCCGATATCGTATATTGGGCTGATACTTTACCTGTATAATTTCCCCTTCCAGATACCATGAGAGTAGCAAATCCGGTGTTTACTGCTGTATTATCTGTAATATCATAATCTGTTCCCCCTTTTAACGTGACAATTCCGTTTCCGAGAACAATTGATATTTCTGGATTTTGAACTTTACCTGTATATACGACATTTCCTGTTCGTACCGCGCCATTACCGCTGCCACTCCGCAGTGACAATGGCTGGATCGTAAATGTCTTCGTTTTTGTACCCGTATAATTCCCCTTTCCCGTGATCGTTACAGAAGCTGTCCCGGCATTTGTATTACTGCTGTAAACAACTGTAAAATCCGTACCTTTTACTAATTTCTTTGCTCCATCAGACACGACAGGATCAGGTGTCTGCGCCTTTCCGTCGTATGTACGATCTGCTATATCATCAATGGAGCAGTTTCCTATGTTTTTGGCATTGATACGAACGGTTTGACTGCCTGTTAATGTATTGTAATTATCTGCCGAGACCTGATAATATACCGTGTAAGTTCCTGCATGTTCATACATTGGACTGTTCTCGAGATTACAGTTTCCCGGCGAAGTACCATATTTTACCGTAACGCCTTGTGAAGGTTTGCTCACAATGACCTGAATCCCATGTTTATTTCCGTCATATACACCTGTGAAACCTTCCACACTTACGCCGCTCAAAAACTCTGCGTTTGTAATCTGAAAATCCTTTGTCACAGAACCAGTATAATTTCCAATCCCAGTCACAGTCACCCGCGCTGTCCCGGCATTCGTATGATTCTCATAAGATACCGTGTAATCTCTTCCTTTTATCAGTTTCTCTTCGTTATAAGGATTTGTAAGACTGACCTCAGGCATTTTCACCGTTCCATCGTACACAAACGAATCCTGCGACAAAGAAACCTGGCATAATTCCAATTGGCATTTTTCCACTACGATGCTCTTATACGTTGTGCAGTAAAATGCGGACGGAACAACCGCCTCAAACACATCTGAAGGATTTGCCTGCATGCTGATATCCAATACATTTTTATATGTTCCTACATTTAGTACCTCCTGCCAACTTCGGGGACTTTTTATCACTTTCGTCATCTGGCATGGAAGATATACACTCCGGCGAAAACCACTTGCCCCATATGAATACATAAGGCGCAGTCCACCCGTGCTTCCGATCTCCGCATCGGCAATCTTCTGTCCATAGCGAATCGGGGACACACTGGAATCTGACCGGTACGTTTCCGACGGACTGCCATCCACATTAGAAATACCATATAATGTCGGTTCAAATGAATTCATCTTATAATAGCCTTCACATTTTGAATCAATCGCCAGTTTGGATTTTTCATCATAAATACCCGGCAGAACGATCACGTGACAAGACGTACGGTTAAACGCATACGCACACTCCGCCGGATTGTGTGCTACCACCACAGAATCCAGCTCCTTGCACCCCTGAAAACAATAATTCATTTTCTTCGTTTCCGGCAGCACACAACCAACGGACCGAAGGTTGATATCCATATAAAACGTATGATTCATTGATGAAACGACTGCTGGAAGCATTCCAACGGCCAATAGATTCCGGCACTCATAAAAGAAATAATCCATGTTCGGTATCGTAAAATAACTGTCCAGATTTGCCAGCGTAATATACTGGATATAAGATCGGTACCGATACCACGGAATTTTTGTCGGCTCAGAATATGTCTGGAATCCAGAGGCATTTGTGATTCTCTGCGCTGGTGTGGCATCCGAATGATAAAAGGCAAAAACACCTGAACCATCAATACCCCATTTAATATTACCTATATCTCCTGAATACCGGATATCCCCAATATTAAATTGAATTCCGTGCACCTGGGAAACTGCCCCCACGGTACTGTTCTCTCCCGCATTTGCATCCAGTGCACAAGCTGCTGATATCGTTTTTACATCTGCTGATGAAACACTTGTCAATAGCATGGCCAAAGCAAGTAATACCGATAAAAATTTATTCAATATGATCACTCCTATCCTATAAATCGACTAGTTTACATTGTTCCCCTCGAGGTGACTTTACTTTATCACGGATTTTTGCACTTGTAAACGATCAAATATAGGATTTTTCGTTCGTGATCGGGACATTCCCCGAGTTTGAGCGAAAAAGGCCGTGAAAGGAAAAACTTGACAGACAGACACTTGCAAATTATAATCGAAATAGAAGGATACTTATACTCTATTTACTACTCCTGAAGACAGTTATCGCATGGAGTTTCGGGTTTGCGTCTGCGCACCGCTCGTCCCAGGCCCGCAAAACATTTTACAAAATCAAAATTTTCTTAAGCGGTGCAGAAATGAGGAAAAAATGTCTAAAAAAGTAATCACATTTGGTGAAATCATGCTCCGTCTCGCTCCTGAAGGATATTACCGATTTGTCCAGGCAGAATCATATGGCGCCACCTATGGCGGCGGGGAAGCAAACGTAGCCGTTTCCCTGGCAAATTATGGTTTGAACGCAGGCTTTGTCACAAAGCTGCCCGCCCATGAAATCGGCCAGGCGGGGATTAACTCCCTTCGCCGGTTCGGCGTTGACACTTCACATATCGTGCGCGGCGGTGACCGCGTCGGCATCTACTTCCTGGAAAAAGGAGCCAGCCAGCGCCCTTCTAAAGTCATCTATGACCGCGCCGGCTCTTCGATCGCAACAGCCAAACCAGAGGATTTTGACTGGAACAGCATATTTGAAGGTGCTGAATGGTTTCATTTTACGGGCATCACACCGGCACTCGGCGACAATGTCGCCGCCATCTGTTTGGATGCCTGCAAGGCAGCGAAAGAAAAGGGAATTACGATCAGCTGTGACCTGAATTACCGAAACAAATTGTGGAGCAAAGAAAAAGCCGGACAAGTCATGGGGGAACTTTGTCAATATGTAGACGTATGTATTTCAAATGAGGAAGATGCCAGTGATGTGTTCGGCATCAAGGCTGCTGGTACAGATGTCACAGCCGGACAGGTCAACCACGAGGGATACCGGGATGTTGCGAAACAACTGACTGACCGTTTCGGGTTCCGTAAAGTAGCTATCACACTCCGCACGTCCATTTCCGCCAATGACAATAAATGGGCGGCGATGCTCTATGATGGAAATGAATGCTATTTTTCCAAACAGTACACGATGCACATTGTCGACCGTGTCGGCGGCGGCGATTCATTCGGCGGCGGACTGATCTATGCCTGCCTGCAGGATATGGAGTCACAGGATATCATCGAATTCGCTGTTGCTGCCAGCTGCCTCAAACACAGCATCGAAGGTGACTTTAACCAGGTATCCGTTGACGAAGTGAAAAAACTCGCCGGAGGGGATGCCTCCGGACGGGTACAGCGCTGACACCTTGTCCTTCTTATAAGTGCCAATATGGATCCATTCTTTACTAAGCTTTTTTAACACATATTGGCACTTATAACTATATCAAAAAAAGGGGGGCATACATGAAACAATTTATCCGGTACATCACGCTTCTCCTATTCACTTGTATATGCGTGACGGCATATGGCGGTTTACCCGCCAACAATAACCAAACCACATCAACAGCCCTGTCCGGCGAAGCTGTTTCCGAAAAAACTGTAAATGAAAATCCCCCAAACATCATTATAAACTCCTTATCAATTTTACGATTCCACCTTTATTATTAAAGAAAGCAACTCGCAGGAGTATCAGGCAGAAATCAGTCTTCAGGTTGATACCAATGATATTGGACCGCAGTCCGAAGTACACTGGGATCTTTATATGGAGTTTGCCGATGAAATCAAGGAAATCTCCGGCGCCAAAATTTTATTCCGCGAGGGGACCCACTATATCATCCGCGGTACCCCACCGAAGCATTCACCAGATGACGGTCAAGATACAGATGTCATTTTCAAGACATTGGATCATGCACATAGAGGCTTGTATTAAAATCAGAGATAAGCAGCTAAGCAAGAAATAAATTTCAGTAAGCCGGTATGTTTAACCGAGAGATGAATCTCAAGCGAAATCCACCCTGTGAGATCATTATCACAGGGTGGATAGTTCAGAAACATGGAAAATACGTTTACTTGCAAGCAATATAAACATCCATGCTCTCCCCATCGGTTTCAAAGCAGGGAATAACGTCCTTTTCCGTATGTTCCAGACCATTCACGCGCATATATTCCATAAGCGTTTTATAGGCGTTAGGAATGGTCACAAAAGGGTTTTCATAAGGCTTTTCAATGTGTATTGCTGCATACTTGTGGTCTGCCTGCTCGTGTATTTCAACGTCAGGAGGGACAACCCCGTCAGGAAGCACCCACGCCGCTTCATATCCATGCATATTGAAAACATTTATCTGCTCCTGTGACAATTTAGGAAAATCCCAGCCAATGACACGAGGGTTCTGCACACCACAGTTACGGGCAATAGAAAATACTCTGTCGATAGCGTCTCCTTCTGGATTGGAGCTTATAACAGCATGTTTTATATAGCGAAAAGCGGGCACAGTTTCGACACGCAAATTTGTATATGCTTCGTTACAAATGATCATATCATCACGGAACAAGTTGTCTAGTGAACAGTTGAAAAGTCTGCAAAGCTCTATAGCCTTATCCATTTCGGGCTGGACTGCATCTAGTTCCCATTTTGATATGGTTTGACGGCTGATATTCATTTTTTCAGCCAAATTCTCCTGCGTCATATTTTCTCTCAGATGTCTTAAAAACTGTAAATTTTTTCCGAAACTCATAAAATATTTTCCTCCTATAATGTCAAGCCCTAAATCATTGATTTTACAGGCTTTTCTTTTAATAATTGCTCTGTCATTTTTCTTGCGTACGCTATATAATTAATATAGTATTTCCCTCAACAAACTGCAACCAATCTATATGTGCTATTTTTTTACATCGCGCAACTTCAAAGTGCATTCAAAGCCAAATTTTGATAACAAATTTGCACGTCCCCTACTTAAAACCCATCCCTGCTACCTGCGCCAGCTCGCCGGAAACGTATACTCTTCCCTCTCATCAAGCGTACCAAACGTATACCCCTTTTCGGTGATCAGATCAATGATCTCCCCTAAAACCGCCGCCGTATTCTTCATCGTATTCGAATCATGCAAAAGGATAATAGGCTGATCATGCTTTTCAAGATCCTTTGCCACATTCCGGTAAATGACCGCTCCTGGCACATGACTACCGACGGAATCCTCCCCGGATACATTCCAGTCAAAACTCATGACATTCTGTTCCTTCAATTTTTGGATCAGGTCGTCCACGATCGGACACACATAGCTGTTACTGCTGCCCCACGGAAACCGATGAAGCGTGGGTGCAACTCCCGTCACCTCCTGAATCCGGTCTCGGCACATATTAAAATCCTCAAAAAACCTTTCTTCGTTGCAATACAATTCATCTTTTTTATGTGAAAACGTATGTACGCCAATGCGGTGCCCCTCTGCTAACTCACGTTTTACGATTTCTTCCCTCTCTGGGGTGATCTCATTTCCCACGAGAAAAAACGTGGCGGGAACGTTTTTGTTTTTCAGTGTGTCCAGTATGACTGGCGTAATCTCGCTCGGGCCGTCATCAAACGAAAGATACGCCACCTTGTCAGCAGCAGGCTGACTTGTTTCCACAGCAGAACCATTAGCAGCTGTTTCTACACTCCTCTCATTTTCATTCTGCAGATTATTTTTCTCATACTCACTGAAAATCAACATACTGAGTGCACACACGCACAGAAAATAGAATCCTTTCCGCATCACTGTCTCCTATGCACAATCCTCAGTATCCAGTATATGCAGAAACACAAAAAACGTTACGCACAAAAAGTGATAAAAAAATTAAGATTTATTTCAAATTTTTAGTGAAATTTGGAAGATTGTAGTGTATAATAGAAACAGACATATGTAATATTAACTCAAAAAAAGAAAGAAGGAGGTTTCTTATGTCAGATGAATCATTGTATGCGGCTGCCGGAATCGGCATATTAGGAGCGCTCATTTTCCTCATCATCGTTGGTATTATCGTTCTTGCCCTCTATGTGCTGACGGCATATCCAATGTTTCAAATACTGAAGGCAGTAGATTATGATTACGCATGGCTTGCGTGGATTCCCTTCTGCCAGTATTTTGCCATCGCGATGGCATTTAACTACAAGAATGAACCAAACATACAGGCATTTGGAATACCGTTGCCGCGGCCGGTAGCTGGTTTTGCCACTCTGATCGGTTCAGTGGCCTCAGGTTTCATTCCCTTCATCGGTAAGGTGTTCCCCATCCTCGCGCTTCTCATCAGCGGATGTATTCTCGGTGAGATGTACGATGTATGTGAGGACAGTGAACCCGGCAAGAATTTAGGAATGGGTATCGTCTCCTCTCTCATCTGGTTTGTACAGATCTATATGCTGTTCAAATTTATGGGAAGAGCGAAACGCGGAGAGATCAATATAAAAGCATATGCCGCTAATCATTGATGAAAAAAGGGTTGCAATCGTGCACTGTTTCACGTTCACGACGGCAAACCTTTTTTTATGCGCAGCGTAATCTCTCCGGTATGAAGGGTTCGTCTCACTTTTTTTCCTCTGGCCTCTTCCCATTCTACGACGAGTCCCCCATCGTCATCAATATCGAGCGCTCTTGCTTCCCTCCACTCATCGCGCTCCAAAAAACGTACCTCTCTTCCGATCACATTGGAACGCATCCGGTATTCCTTCATAAATTCACGTTCTGTCAGATGTTCGTAAATATTCCAAAACTCATTTAGCACAGATGCCACTAACTCATTTCGGGGAGGAAGGTTCCCCTGCCCGATACACCCCGCCCGCTCCACCAATTCCTGCGGAAAATCCTCTGTGCGGTAATTGATGCCGATCCCCAAAATGGCAGAATCGATCCTGCCCATCTCAAAATCCGAAATCGCCTCCGTCAATATACCGCAAACCTTTTTGTCCTCAAAATAAATATCGTTCACCCATTTGATCCGGGTTTCTATGTCCAATACATTCTTTATGCCGCGGCATACAGCTACCGACGCCGCCGTCGTGATCAGCACCGCATCCGAACCACCCATTTCGGGTTTCAGCAAAATGCTCATGTAGATACCTGTGCCCGGCGGGGAATAGAAACTCCTTCCCAGACGTCCCTTTCCACCTGTCTGCTCCTCCGCCAAAAGGGTGAGTCCGTGTGCCCCCCCGTCAAGCGCCCGGCGTTTTAATTCTACATTCGTAGATCCCACCTTTTTATACACTTCGATCGGCAGGTCCCGGTATCTCTCTTCCAGTCCGAGCCGGATCCCTTCTGCACTGATCACATCATTGGAACCCTCCAGCCGGTAGCCGCGGTTATTCACGGCACGGATCTTATATCCTTCCTCTTTCAGGGCTTTTACCGCTTTCCATACCGATGTGCGCGACACACCGAGCCGATTCGCTATTTCCTCGCCGGATAGATCTTTCTCCCTGTTTGCCTCCAAAATAGACAGGAGCTCGGTCTTTACGCTCATATCGATCCATCCCCCATTCTCCGTATGATATCAAACGGGGCAAGCTCACACGCCAAATCGATCCGTATCCGCTGTCCGGGATGCGGGCAGCTGTCAACCGCCGTTCCCTCTTCGTCAAACATAGCAGCCACATTTGTCCGCACATTTTCGCCGGATGGTTTCATGACCTCCACCGCATCCCCTACGGAGAATTTATTTTTCTGCTCAAACCATCCCGTTCCATCGTCTTCCACCTGCTCGATCATACCGAGATAAACAAATCCCTTTACATACGTGTTATTGTCATAAATCTGGCCCTCATGCGTGACCGGCCCGAAGAAGAACCCCGTCGTAAACTGACGATAGGTACACTTCGCGATCTCTTCCTGATAGTACGGGATCCTGCTCTTGTACAGCGCCGGATCGTTCAGATAATCATCGACCGCCATCCGGTATGTTCTTGAAACAACTGCCACATACAGCGCCGTCTTCATACGTCCCTCTATTTTAAAACTATCGATCCCCGCCTCAACCAGCTCCGGGATATGCTCGATCATACACAGGTCCTTCGAGTTGAAAATATAAGTTCCTCTCTCATTTTCCTCGACCGGAAGATACTCTCCCGGACGCTTTTCCTCCATAATATAGTACTTCCACCGGCACGGATGCGTACATGCGCCGAGGTTCGCGTCGCGTCCGGTAAAATAGTTGCTCAAAAGGCAGCGGCCAGAGTACGAAATACACATCGCCCCATGCACAAACGTTTCAATTTCCAGCTCATCCGGTATATTCTCCCGGATTTCCCGGATTTCCCCTAAAGAAAGCTCTCTCGCCGTCACGACACGGGACGCGCCCTGCTCGTACCAGAAACGAAACGTCATTTCATTTACATTGTTACTCTGTGTACTGATATGGACATCAATTTCCGGACATACTTCCCTCGCGATAGAAAACACACCCGGATCCGAAATGATCAGGGCATCCGGCTGGATCTCCTTCAATTCCTCAAAATACTGTCTCACGCCATCCAGATCCCGGTTGTGTGCCGTAATATTTGCTGTCACATATACTTTTTTTCCCCTCTCATGGGCGTAGTTGATCCCCTTTTTCATATCATCAAAAGAGAAATTCTTTGCTTTCGCCCGCAGTCCATACATTTCCCCACCGATATAAACCGCATCCGCACCATATTCTACAGCTGTCTTCAGAACATCCAGACAACTTGCCGGCGCGAGTATTTCCGGTCTTCTTCTCTTCATCTTACTCTCCCGCTTTCTCGGCCTGAAACAGGCTGACTTTTTTGATTCCGCCGCTATCGGCTTCTCCATACTAGTGTATTGTACTGTTCATCCTCGTACTGACCGTAACGCCGTCTCCCAATGAAAGACAGATTGTTTCCAGTTCTTCCATATGGGTGATCGTATACAGATATTCCCTCATCCTGGCGTGGATCGTCCGGTCGCGTCGTTTCACCGCATACCGCGATTCCAGCACATCACAGTCATGAAGGATATTATCCGATACCAAAATACCGCCCGGACGAAGGATTGACAGGATCGACGGCAGGAAATTCAAATACTGCCCCTTTGCGGCATCCATAAAAATGAAATCAAAGGAATCCTCTCT
Source organism: uncultured Eubacterium sp. (assembly GCA_910579145.1). Classification (GTDB taxonomy): domain Bacteria; phylum Bacillota; class Clostridia; order Lachnospirales; family Lachnospiraceae; genus Eubacterium_F. The sequence continues at coordinate 19,908 of CAJTTQ010000012.1, read as the reverse complement.
ATCCGCCATCTCTACAAGCTTCTCACATGCGTCTCCCTCCACCAGGCGGATCCGCTTCTCCCGGTCGTACATTTCAAAGTTTTCCCGCGCCTTTACCAGCCGCATTTGTACCTTTTCGATCGTTGTGATGCGGGATGCAGCGGGCAGGCACTCTTTCATAAACAAGGCGGAATAACCGACCGCCGTTCCGACTTCCAGCACTTTTTTCGGACGGTTCACGCGCAGCAGATAGCGGAGAAGATCCCGAACCGCCCGGCGGATCACAGGCACCTCATCGCGAACCGCCTCTCGTTCAAGCTCTGTAATGTAAGCCGGTAATTCCATGCGCAGCGTGTCAAAAAACACTTCGGCCCTCTCCTCGTTTTGGTTCATCCACTGACTCCCTTTACTATTTTTTCTAATATTTCTTTATAAGTCATACTCGTATTCAGTTCATAGCTCCCTGCCACGATAATATTCTTACTGCTCTGGGATAGACGGAGACGAATGTAGAATGAATACGCATTCGGAACGATCCCTTCCTTTTCGAGGTTTCGCGCAATCGTCATCGCGTCATCCGCTTCCGCGACCACAAATGTCTGGTTCCTGCCCGGCGGCGGCTCCGCCACCACGTCGCCAAAAACTTCATTGGCAAATGAATATGATAATTGACATACCTCCACAGCGCCGAGAACGATTACGACATAAAAAATGGCATTGAGTAAGAGGATCAGAAATCCCCGTATAAAAAGCAGCGCTGTCGCATTCCCCTTTTCCGCTTTCCCTGCCATAAACGCCCTCCTCTCTGCATCCGTTTTATACTTCCATAATGATCGGCAGTATCATCGGATTCCGCTTTGTCTTCTTCCACAGAAAATCATTGAGGGAATCTTTGATCTCCGACTTGATCCTTCCCCAGTCCGAAATCCCCCTGTCACTCAGCCGGTCAAGCGCGATATTGACGATCTCCAGACACTCGTCCATCAGGTTTTCCGCCTCTCTCACATACACAAATCCCCTCGATACAATATCCGGCCCCGAAAGGATCTGATTCGAACCGCGCTCCAGCGTGAGGACAACAACCATCAGGCCGTTTTCCGAGAGATGCTGTCTGTCACGCAAAACGATGTTTCCGACATCGCCGACGCCGAGCCCGTCTACCATGATCCCCTGCGCCTGCACATCTCCAACGACTTTCATGCCGTCTTCTTTTAATTCCAGGATGTTGCCGGAACTCATGATCATGACGTTTTCTTTCGGAATCCCCATCTCCTGCGCCAGCTCACTGTGGCGGAGAAGGTGGCGGTACTCACCGTGCACCGGGATCGCGAATTTCGGCCTCACGAGCGAATAGATCAGTTTCAGCTCTTCCTGGCAGGCATGTCCCGAAACGTGGGCATCCTGGAAAATGACTTTCGCCCCCTTCATCGACAGTTCATTGATCACCTTGGACACACTCTTTTCATTTCCCGGAATCGGATTGGAACTAAAGATGACCGTATCTCCCGGCTTGATCGTCACGCTGCGGTGAATGGACGCCGCGATGCGTGAAAGAGCCGCCATCGCCTCGCCCTGGCTTCCGGTCGTGATCAGCACGATCTGGTCATCGGTATAATTTTTCATCTCGTCCAAACTGATGATAATATTATCCGGCGCCTTTATATATCCGAGATCCACGGCAATCTCTAAAATGTTTACCATGCTGCGTCCCTCTACGATCACTTTACGTTTGTACTTATGCGCCGAATTGATGATCTGCTGCACACGGTCCACATTCGACGCGAACGTGGCCACGATGATGCGGTTCTTCTCATTTTCCGCAAAGATCGTATCAAACGTCTCTCCCACCGTTTTCTCTGACATCGTAAATCCTGGCTTCAGTACGTTTGTACTGTCTGCCATCAGAGCGAGTACGCCTTTCTTCCCGAGTTCCCCGAACCGGGCAAGGTCAATGCTGTCCCCGTAAACCGGCGTATAATCCACCTTGAAATCGCCGGTATGCACGATCACGCCGGCCGGTGTGTAGATCGCCAGCGCCGCCGAATCCGCGATGCTGTGGTTCGTACGGATAAACTCGATACGGTAATCCCCGAGATTGATATACTGCCCATACGAAACGACCTTTCGCCTCACCAACCCCAGCAGGTTATGCTCTTTCAATTTGTTCTCAATGATCGCCATCGTAAGTTTCGTCGCATACACCGGCACATTGAGTTCTTTTAGGATATACGGCAACGCCCCGATATGGTCCTCATGTCCGTGGGTAATAACAAATCCCTTCACTTTTTCCCTGTGGTCTTTCAGATAGGTCACATCCGGTATGACCAGATCCACCCCGAGCATATCATCTTCTGGAAACGCCAGCCCGCAGTCCACCACGATAATGCTGTTTTCCGTCTCAAATGCCGTAATATTCATTCCGATCTGTTCCAATCCACCCAGCGGGATGATACGCACTTTTTCATTCCCTGTTTTTGTTTTTTTACTCAAAATATTGTTGCACCTCTCTTTTCTTCATTGATTCTATGATTTTTATTTCATATCTTTTTCCATACACTAATTAGTGTGTGCACGCACACTTTCTCCTACATGGAGAGATCGATATCCTCCATCAGCTCTTCAAAATATTTCGATACGACCACCAATTCCTTTTCGTCTTCGACAACGTCGCAGCGCACCATATCACTCCCGTCTTCCTCTTCCCTGACGCGTAAGATCAGCGCTTCTCCCTCTTCTTCATTCTCTTCGTTCCATTCCTGATCGGTCACAAGAAGGTACACCCTTCCCGCGATCTCCGCTTTTTCCACAACAAAAAAAGCCTCCTCGCTGCCATCCTCAGCAGTAAGCACAATCTCACCATTTTTTCCCACGGCTTCTCTCCTTTTCACTTTTCGACACGCAATGAATCTAAGTAGCCCTGCAGAATAAATGCTGCCGCTATCTTATCCACATATTTTTTCCGGTCCTCACGTCGCACGTTCCCCTCTTTCAGAACCTCCATAGCGGATACGGTAGTCAGTCTTTCATCCCACAGTACTACTTCCAAACCCGTTCGTTTCACAAGCTTATCTCTAAATTCTTCCGTTCGCTGTACTCGTTCCCCAAGAGTATTGTTCATATTCTTAGGATACCCCAAACAAATCGTTTCTACTTCATACTCGGCGATCAATTGATCGATCCTTGCCAGAGTCTGACGCAGTTTCGTTTCCTGTTTCCTTTTTATTACTTCAACCGGCTGTGCCGTAATGAGCAGCGCGTCACTAACCGCCACCCCTACCGTCACAGAGCCGTAGTCAAGTCCTAATATTCTCTTCATTTCAAATTATTCTTTATATAATCTTCTAAAAACAACTCGATCACTTCATCCCGTTCCGCCCGCATGATCAGACTCCGCGCCCCTTTATGGCTCGTGATATACGTAGGGTCGCCCGACATCAGATACCCTACGATCTGATTCACAGGGTTATACCCTTTTTCGGTCAGTGCCGCATAAACGGAAGCAATGACATCCCTCACATCAAAATCTTTCTCTACATCCACCTTAAAAAGCTGTGTATTGTTCATTTCCTGCATACGATTGCCATACTCCTTTCAAACTCCGACAGCTTATTTCCCTATCTCATCAAACAATTATCTTTTATTTTAATATAAATATTTAAAAATCGCAACTATTTTTTTCATCTTCGAGCGGAAATTTCCAACGGGCCCCTCAAACAATCGAGATTTCAAGATGGTTCTGCAAGACAATTTCGCCTCCCGATCTCCACCTGGACGATCTGATTCTCGTGATACCCGTTGGCCAGCGCCTCCTGCACCGGCACGCCAAATAACATATACCGCTCATTGTGGCCGACCAAAAAACGATGGCCGTCAATCTCCCGGACCTCTTCAAATAACACTTTTTCCATTTTTCCCACAAACCATCCCATATACGCCGTTTTCAACTGGACGGCGTCCGCGATCAAAATCTCTGTGCGCCGGCGCTTTGCGTCTGGAGATACCTGCCCGTCCATCTGGGCCGCTTTCGTTCCCGTTCGCACACTGTACGGAAACACATGGATATCCGCGAGCCGGACGTCTTTTACAAAACGCCTGGTCATCTCAAATTCCTCTTCCGTTTCTCCCGGAAACCCCACGATCACATCGGTTGTGATCGCCGGATGCTCATAATAACGCCGGATGCAGTCACACCCCTCTCTGTACTGCTCGGCCGTATAGTGGCGGTTCATCCGCCGCAGCGTGGCATCGCACCCGCTCTGGAGCGACAGATGAAAATGCGGGCACAGTTTATCCACCTGCGAAAGACCTTCCAAAAACTCCCGGCAAAGGATACGCGGCTCCAAAGATCCGAGCCGGATCCGATGGATCCCCGGCACCTCGTTCACTTTCTGGAGCAGATCCACAAGCGGCGCGCCTTTTAGCTGGACAAACTTCCGGGCACTTGAGGGCTTTGCCTCAGAGCAATCAATCCCATAAGAAGATAGATGGATCCCGGTGATAACGACCTCCTGAAAACCGAGCCGCGCCGCCTGACGGATCTCCTCGAGCACATCCTCCGCCGGACGGCTCGAGAGCACACCGCCGCCGCGCACATAGGGGATCGTACAATAGCTGCAAAACTGGTTGCAGCCGTCCTGGATCTTGATATATTTTCTCGTGCGTCCAGACACTGTTTTTTCCGGCATACCTCGTTCTTCCCCGCGATGCGGCCCCTCCGCGGCCGCCATGCCATGCTGTTTCATATAAGAAAGGACTCTCCGCGCGGCGTCCTTCTTCTCCGAATTTAACAGCACAAGATCTGCCTGCGTATCTCTTTCCCCTTCCTTTCCGGCACTCTCCACATAACATCCCACGGCAGCCACGACGCCGTTCGGATTGTTCTTCCTCGCCCGGTGAATCATCTTCCTTGATTTGCGGTCTGCCATATTCGTTACCGTGCACGTATTGATCACGTATACATCCGCACTCTCGTGAAAATCCACAACCTGAAACCCATGTTGTTCAAAATCCGCCATCATCTTTTCTGTTTCATAATAGTTTACTTTACACCCAAGCGTCAAAAAAGCTGCTTTCATACGGTCTTTCATTTCCAGGCACAGTTCCTTTCTACAATTTGCACAAAAATAGTGTTGATTTTTCTAACAACTGGTTTAAATTTTCCATTGACATAAAATCCATAACATAATAGTATAATAAATGAGTGTTTTACGATCACGGAATCATCCGTGTATCATACATCTGAATCTGAATAAGGAGGTTACTCTGATGAAAACAGTACGGATTTCTTTGAACTCGATTGACAAAGTAAAAGCATTTGTCAATGAAGTGACAAAATTCGATGCCGAGTTTGATCTGGTTTCCGGAAGATATGTGATCGACGCAAAATCCATCATGGGCATTTTCAGCCTTGACTTGTCAAAGCCGATCGATCTGAACAACGAAAATAACGTAGATGAAATCCTTTCGAAACTCGATCCATTTATCGTCGAATAACAACGCAAACGGAGAAACATGGGGTACAAAAAGTAACGTGTGGGGACTGTAAGTCTTGAATGCAAGAAACAGTCCTTTTTTGCTGTCCATCACACGCCATTCCCTGTCATTTCCGGACCGTGACGATCTCCCTCTCCGAAATCGCGCGGGCGAGCATCTCATCTATCTGTTCCGCTAACTTCTGTTCTGATTTTTCAATCCTCGAACACTCCGGCCTGGTCACCGGATGCTTCGCTACAAATGTAGTACAACAATCCTCATAGGGCAGGATCGATGTCTCAAACGTCCCGATCTTTTCTGAAATATCTATAATATCCTGTTTGTCAAACGCGATGACCGGACGAAATACCGGCATCGTACAGACCGCGTTTGTCGCCACCAGGCTCTGCATCGTCTGGCTTGCCACCTGACCGACACTCTCTCCGGTCACAAGCGACATACATCCCGTCTCCCCGGCAATCCGCTCCGCTATCTTCATCATGTAGCGGCGCATGATGATCGTCAATTCGTCGTGCGGGCAATTATCATAAATATACATCTGGATATCCGTAAAATTCACGATATGCAGGCGGATCTCCCCTGCGTAATCGCTCACGATCTCAGCTAAGTCGATCACTTTCTGCTTCGCCCGCTCACTCGTGTACGGCGGCGCATGAAAATAGACGGCTTCGATCTGTACGCCGCGCTTCGCCATCATATACCCAGCCACCGGACTGTCGATGCCGCCGGACAACAATAGCATCGCCCGGCCGCTCGTTCCGACCGGCATGCCGCCCGGCCCTTTGATGCTCGTCACGTACACATACGCGCGGTGCCGGATCTCGATGTTGACCAAAACCTCGGGATGATGCACATCCACTTTGGCGTTTGGCATATGATCCAAAATATACGCCCCGGCATCCTGGCAGATTTCCGGGCTTGTCCGCTCGTACTGCTTATCACTCCTCTTCGCAAATACTTTAAACGTAAATGGCCGGCTGCCGATTTCCTCTTCCATATGTGCCACAAGCTCGCGGCATATGTGTGTAAAAGATTTATCCTCGATCAGTACGACCGGACATATATGGGCGATGCCAAAACATTTTGTGAGCTGGCCCACCACCTCATCATAATCGTATTCGCTCTTTGCCTCCACATAAATCCGCCCGTTTTCACGCTGTACGGAAAATGTCCCCTCACATTTTTTCAGCTTCTCCGCCACCCTGTCCCGCAGGGCATCCTCAAACATGTAACGGTTTTTTCCCTTGATTCCAATTTCCGAATATTTTATCAAAAATGCCTGATTCATCGTTTCTCCCGTCTGCACATCGCGTGCGCAAAAATTGTTTTTCAAGTTACTTTCTCTGATACCTGCGCAGCACAGGCAGAAGCTCCCGGATCTGCGCGGCCGCGTAGTCCAATTCTTCTTTTGCCGTCAGCACCGACCAGCTGATACGGATCGTCGAATCCAGCAAATGGTCTTTTACCCCGACCGCCTTCAGCGTGGAACTAATGCCCGGATGGTTTGACGAACACGCCGAACCAGAAGATACATATACGCCCCGCTCCTCCAGCGCATGCAGCAGCACCTCGCTCCGAATCCCCTCGATCCCGATACTCAATATGTGCGGCGCCGTTTCCCGGATATGCTCCGGGTCACATGCGTGGATTGCTATGCGCCCTTCATCACCTAGCGCATGAAACAGTTTCCATGCGTACTCTTTTAAAGAATACATCCACTCAGACGTTTTCTCATGATCCGCGTACATCATTTTTGCCGCCAGGCCAAGTCCCGCGATCCCCGGTACATTATCCGTCCCGGAACGTCTTCCCTGCTGCTGTCCTCCGCCGTGGATGTACGGATGGATCCGAACACCATCTGCCATATAGAGAAAACCGACCCCTTTCGGGCCGTGGATCTTATGACCGCTGACGGAGATCAGATCGATCTTGGCGCGCTTCGGATATAATCTCATCTTTCCATAGGCCTGGACCGCATCCACATGGAATAAAATGTCCTTATTAAACTGTTTGATCGTGTTCCCGATCGCTTCCACATCCAAAACGGCCCCGACCTCATTATTTACCATCATCACCGATACGAGAACGGTATCTTCCCGCAGGGCCCCGCGCAGTTCTTCCAGATCCACATGACCCATTTCGTCAACAGGTAAAAACGTAACTTCATAATCAAAATTCTGTTCCAGGTACAGACACGGCTGCTGTACGGACGCATGTTCAAAACACGTTGTGATGATATGCCTGCCGCGCCGCCGGTTTGCCATACACCCGCCGATGATCGCCATATTATTGCTCTCGGTGCCGCCGGAGGTAAATACAATATTCTTCCGGCCGGTCTTTAACGTATCCGCAATGATATCCGCCGATTCCCGGATATACCGCTCCGCTTCCACGCCCTTCATATGGAGCGAAGACGGATTCCCGAAATCTGTGCACATGATATGCGAAACCAGTTCACCCACTTCATCAAACGCTCTCGTTGTCGCCGCATGATCCAAATAAGCTTCCATCTCTCTCGTTTCCTCTCTCCCCCTCGATCTGAAACATCAGGACTGAAAGGATCGCCAGTCCCGCCGTTTCCGTGCGTAAAATCCTTCTGCCGAGTGAAACCGGCATCACACCCATTTCCATCGCCTGCTCGATCTCCCCCCGCTCAAAACCGCCCTCCGGCCCGATAAAAATACCGATCGACGCTCCCTGACAGAGATCCGAGATCGTCTTTTTAGTAGCCGCCATATCATCAAACAGCTCATAGGGTATGACCGCGTGTTCCATCTGTCCTGCATAACGGAGCGCGTCCGCAAACGACATCACTTCATGGACGTTCGGGACGATGCCGCGCCCGCTCTGTTTTGCCGCCGCCCCAGCGATCGTCTGCCAACGCTGCCTCTTTTTCGCCGCTTTCCCCTCATCCAGGCGCACAATACAGCGCCTCGTCCTGACCGGCACGATTTCCGCCGCCCCGAGCTCAACAGCTTTCTGAACGATCCACTCCATCTTATCAGCTTTCGGCAATGCCTGAAACAACGTGATCGAAACCGGGAGCTCCGTGCGGACCGGCTCTTCCTTCTCAACGCCTAGCACAACGCTCTCAGACTGAATATCTCTTATTATACAATAATAATCCGTTCCCTGTCCACAGGAAATCACAACGTGATCTCCCCGCCCCATGCGCAGTACATTTTTTATATGATTGACATCATCCCCGGTAATTTCCGCAAAATCGCCATGAATCTGCTCGCCGGGCACAAAAAAACGGTACATCACAACCTCCTTCTGCCATGACATGGAATAAGCACAAGCATTACGCCAACGCAATGCCTGTGCTTAGTTTCTGCCAAAACGATAACGGTAAAACATGCCGTCTTAATTTTTTTATTTTAATACGCCCTTACTGGAGTAGAACGTATTTCCGCCATTGAAGGAAATCTGATTGGCTGCCAGATTGTACAAACCGGTTGCCCTCTGCGCCGTCTTTCCTACAATGCTCGAACTTCCGCTAAACTGTGTCCTGATATCACTCAGGTTCGCCTCATTGAATTTTTCCTCATCAATCGAAAGCGCTCCGTCCGAACCGATCGTAATACCGATCTTTGCCATCATCTTCTCGCGCGCCTTGATGTCATCCTTCATCCATTTTACACTGCGTGACAGGCTGACATTATCGGTATCCTTTGCGCTGCTCAGCACGGAATTATAATCTGCGACAAATGACTTCGCCGCGTCGTACAGCTCCTCCCGTGTACTCTTGTCAAAATCCATATTGGACAGAGCATTTGCCGAAGTCTCTAGTTTATAGGATGCACTTTTGATATTCGAAAGCACCTTATTCGACTTATCGGTCTCTGTCGTCACTTTCGGAGCCGTAAGCTGCTCCATCTTCTCACTCACCGAATTTTTAAATTTGTAAGCCGAATCCGAACTCTTTTCCGTTTCATCTCCTTCGGTCATTTTGGACACGTAAGATCTCATCATCTTTCTTGATCAAAGCCAGATCCCCAAAATTAGAAGCGGAAAAAAAGCTGCCGGTTCCAACCGATTTCGATCCCCCAAATAACGCATCTGCCATAGAAGTATTAAACATTGTCATAATTCTCGACTCCTTTCAAATCATACATTTCATCCATGAATAAATTGCTCCCACCAATCTTTCCCTTATTTACCATATCGGCTATTGCAGCAGAAAACTGAAGTCTTTTCCGTAAACTTTTTTCATTCCATTGACAATGGCTTCCCGCTCGCTGTAGTGGTGTTTGATCCCATTGATCTCCTGGTACTCTTCATGCCCTTTTCCAAGAAGAACGATCATATCCCCCTTCTGTGCATGTTCGAGCGCATATGCCACCGCTTCTTCCCTGTCCGGGATCACCACATAGTTCCCATTACTCTTCGCCATTCCTATTTTAATGTCCTCGATGATGTCCATCACGTCTTCGCGGCGTGGATTGTCGCTTGTGATCACGGCCAGTTCGGACATCCGCCCGATGACCTCCCCCATCTCGTAGCGCCGCACCTTGCTCCGGTTGCCGCCGCAGCCGAAAATGCTAATGATCCTGTGAGGTTCATATTCACGCAGCGTCGAGAGCACATTTTCCGAACTCACGCCGTTATGCGCAAAGTCGATCAGGACAGAAAACTCATCGGAAACCGGCATTACTTCCACACGCCCGCGTATTTTCACATGCTCCAGCGCATGACAGATCACCTCATTCGGTATGCCGAGCGCCGCCCCGGTACACGCAGCACACATGGCGTTAAAGATGTTAAACCGGCCCGGCAGTCCTACGACGATCTCCCCGTCAAGGATCCCTTCCGCCTGAAACTCCATCGAAAGCTCGCCGCCATCCGCCACATGACGGATACGGCCCGCCCTTAAATCCGCCTCCGCCCCCGTTCCGAACGTTATGATCTCGCAGGAAGCATTTTTTACCATATCCTCATAATGCGCGTCGTCCCGATTTAGAATTCCTGTTTTGCATCTTCGGAACAGCTCCGCTTTGCATCCGAGGTATTCTTCAAAGTCGGCATGCTCGCCGGGACCGATGTGATCCGGGGAAATATTTGTAAAGACGCCGTAATCAAATGTAATTCCGGCGACGCGGTCCATCTTGATCCCCTGTGAGGACACCTCCATCACCATGTATTCGCACCCCTCTTTGACCATCATCGCGAACAGCTTTTGCAGTTCGTACGATTCCGGCGTCGTGTGCTCGGTCACGATGGTTTTCCCATTCATAAAAGCACCGACCGTACCGATGATGCCGCATTTCTTACCGGACTTCTCGATGATATCACGCACCATATGTTCCACGGTCGACTTGCCTTTCGTCCCCGTGATCCCCACTGTGATCATTTTCTCTGCCGGATAGTCAAAATATGCCGCGGACATCAGGCTCAACGCCTCCCTGCCGTTCTTTACGAGGAGGACGGTTACCCCTTCTTTTTCTACAACTGACTCCTTTTCTACCACGATCACCCCGGCACCGGCTTCCACCGCGCTGGCTATATACGCATGTCCGTCCTGCACCGTTCCCTCGATCGCCACAAACATGCCGTCTGGGACTACTTTTCTTGAATCATAGGCGATGTCTTTCACATCCCGCTCCAGCGATCCCTGCAGAACTTTGTATTCTACACTTGTAAGTAACTTTGCTAACTGCATAAAAACCTCCTTACATTATACAAAAAACCTATCATTTAATATACGCTGTTTCAAAAACTTATATGTCTTTTTCGACAGGCCCCTGCGCATTTTCCTCTTACATTTCTGCCGATTGATATATCTCGAACTCATTTTACTTTTCGCTTTCGTTTTTGTTGCAGAAAATGTCATGATCCGTTTCGAACCGGCTCTGCCCCATCGGTTCCAGCGCTCCAGCTTTGTCCCTGACGCGTCCGTTCCGTTCGGGTTCCCCGTATACAGGAAATTTTTCAAATACTGGCGCATCCGGCTCGACAGCGCGCGCCGTCCTTTCGCGTTCGACTTATTATAAATATGGGAAGAGGTCACGGCTTCCCCTTTGATAAAGCGCCCCAAAAGGAAATCAACATCCATACCGTGGATAGCGCCGACATATTTGGCGTAATCCGTACCGGCTACCTTTTTATCCTCTCCCCAGCAGAACCGGTATGTGTAGACCGGAGAGTGATAGGGATCCGTGCAGTACTTCGATGCCACTTTTTCCAGATAGAAAGAACTCTGGAGCTGGCATCCGTATTTTTTTGCCTTCTTGAGCAGATTGTAAAACTGCTTGCGGTTTTTAAACGTCTTCGGGTTTTTCGTGAGCATCCGGCGCATGGATTGATACGATACGTTCGAAAACTCGGACTTATTCGAGCCTATGATCATCGGCACCCTGTTATAGCCGCCCCAGTTCACGCAGTCAAACCCTGATTTCGGTATGACCCTGCCGTCACGGAAACACTGTGGAAAATTTGTCAGACGGAGACCTGTGCTTTTTACCATCCGTTTGATCTCCGAGTCCGTCAAGCTGTTCAAAAGCTTTTTCATCTTTTTGCGGCTCATCCGCTTCACATATTTTAACGCTCGCTGCTTCTTTGAAAACCGTCCCCTGCGCACGAGCACCTGTGCCAGCTTTTCATTCGACCAGCGCCTTCCTTCCCGGATGGAACAGGTCGTCATCCCACCGCTGAAACTGATCACTTTGTCAAATAGTCCTTTCATCACCGGCGAAATCGTACAGTTCAGCACATCTCTTGCTCCCGCTGAAAACCCGGAAAGGGTAACGTTACCCGCATCCCCGCCGAACGCTGCCGCATGATTCCGAACCCATTTCAGCGCCAGCCTTATATCGAGCATCGCAAAGTTTCCTCCCTTTGCCAGATGATCGCTCGGCGAAAGACCGCGGGAACTAAACCAGCCGAATGCCCCCTGCCGAAACTCTACCGATACGGCGATCGCTTCTGTTTCTTCCACAAACTCACTGAAATTACGGTTTGCCGTACCTCCGACATTACCGCCGCCGTGCAAAAACACAATGACTGGCAGCGGGCCTGCTTTTTCCGATACCTTCACCGGTTTATAAACATTGACAAACAGGCAGTCATCCCCCTTGCCCTTCTTCTTTTTCTTACATGACTTTGTTTTCGTCCACGCCTTCGGCGCTTTTGGTGCCTGCCACCGCTCTGTCTGCCCGTACGGTACGCCATACCAGATATACGAGTTCTTCGTTTTCTTTCCCTCGATCTTACCGTACTTCGTCGTTACAAACCTCGGATTTTCAGCCTTCTTTGTTTCAATTGACGCGGATTCTGACGCAGGCGTTTCCGGTACAGGCCGGGATACTACTCCCGGGTCAGACACCGGCTGACCAGCCCCGCTCCCGCCGCTTACCGCTCCCCCCGTCACGGAAACTCCAGCTGGCAGGTCGGGAACAGCCGACTCTGCCCGCAGCGTTTTTTCCGCGGAAATAACAAAAAAACAAATCTCGCATAAAAATAAAACGGCCAGCAAAACGCCAAGTAATCTCTTCTGTATATCAATCATATAAACCATCCTTTAAATCAGTTTCAAGTGTCTCATTGCCTTCGCAATTCCATCCTCCATGACCGGGCTCGTAACATGATCCACGAGATCGAACAAGATCGGATTCCCGCCGCCCATTGCCACCGATGTATGTGCGCAGCGCAGCATGGATATATCATTTGCGCTGTCTCCAAACGCCACCGTGCGCGTCTGGTCAATGCCGAGCTGGTTACATACAAAACGCATTCCGCTTGCCTTCGAAATCCCTTTTGGAACCACCTCAAAAAAAGTCGGATCCCGTTCGATAAATTCAAACTGCCCGGCATACTTTTTCTGAAACCCCGCCATATCCGAACTTTCATCAAACCATAGCGCCATTTTGTCAAACGAAAATTCCTCGTCCCAGAAACATTGTGTTTTCGCGGTAAAACTCCCGTTTTCAGTAAAGATATTTTTCACGACCGGCATCCAGTAATCCCGGCGGAATGCCGAACAGTCTTTGCCTTCGAGCACACCGTCGATATGGCACCGTAACAGGTCGTGTATCATGTCTTTCTGCAATTCCGGTGCCAGCTGGTGGTGGAACAATTCCGTTCCCTTATATTCGATATAAGTCCCACAGCCGCCGACCATGCCGTCGAAACCGAGGTCTAACACCTCTTTTGGTATGATCGCCCGACACCGGCCCGAACAGATAAATAGGATATGCCCCTTTTCCTTCGCCTGCCGCAGCGCCTGTTTCGCGCTCTCCGGAACCATATCCTTTTCCTCATCGATCAGGGTACCGTCTATGTCAAAAAACAGAATCTGACTTTCCATATCCGCACAATCCTTTCCTTTCATAAACGAGTTCTACTTTATCATATTTTGAAAGAATTTGCAACTGTGGTCCCTTAGAACAAAAATAAGCCATCATGAATTTCTTCACGATGGCTTATTTATTATAATCCTCTTTTTTGCTGAATCAGAACCGAATTTCATTACGCTGCATAAAATTCAGCTGTATCCGCATTTATTTTTCCTGTCACACCATTAGAAAATTCAAATGTAAATAAGTCCGAATCAAAATCTTTGATCGTAAGGGTGTCCTTACTATCCTTGATCGAAATCACAAAAGTACCATTCTTATCAACATGGAATGCCACCATATCGAGTGTAAGATCTTGAAAAACCACTCTGTTCTCACCATCGTTATCCTCAATGATATCTGAGCCGTATTTCTCTCCAAAAATGTAGGTATCATTTCCTTCGCCACCAGCAAGATAATCATTGCCTGTACCCCCGGAGAGAGTATCGTCACCTTTTCCTCCCGTCAAGTGATCATTCCCATTATCACCGTAAAGAACAATCCCGTCATCACTCCACGCATTCATCCAGTCATCATAATTCGTTGCATGAACCCATCTAATTGGATTGTCTGCTTCATCATATGAAAACTTCGTTCCATCCGCAAACATCACATTAAATGTTCTGTTACGTTCAGAGGTAAAGTAATCCCTAATGATAAGCGTATCATCCATGCCCTCAAAGGTAATGCTAAGGTCGTTCCAATTGGTACGGTATGCGGTAAGCTGACTCGCATTTAGTTTGTCACCAAATGAAATTGTATTGATTCCTTCAGAATCCATAATCACATCCGTTCCATAACCTTTGTTAAAAATATAGGTATCTTTTCCAGCCCCGCCGTATAAATAATCATTTCCCTTGCCGCCATCCAGAACATCATTTCCATCTTTACCATAAAGCTGATCATCACCAGCTCCGCCATAAAGCTTGTC
>CAJTTQ010000012.1:0-5162 GCA_910579145.1 uncultured Eubacterium sp. | reverse complement strand
AGATCGTTACTCCTCTATCATCCATTGCCACAATGTACTCACTTTCGTCCGTTCCGTAAATTGTTCTGAGCGGACTATTTGAGGCTGTTGCGTGAACCTTTGATCCACCGTTGAATGTAAGGTAAAAATTTCTATCCGCTTCGGAAATAAAGAATCCTTCAATGATAAGCCTGTCCTCGGAATCGCCGAAGGTAATTGTAATATTATTCCAATTGGTACGGTATGCCTTTATTTGACTTGGAGAATATCCATAAATTTCTATTGTATTTGTGCCTTTTCCATCCCCAATTGTATCGGTACCGTAACCTGGCTTAAAAATGTATGTATCATTTCCAGCTTCTCCATATAAGTAATCATCTCCCTCTCCACCATCCAGTACATCGTCCCCTCCATTACCGGTGATTCTGTCATTTCCTTTTCCACCATAAAGAAAATCATCTCCGTTGCTTCCCACAAGCTGGTCATCACCATCCTGGCCAATCTTCGTTATGCCATCCGTATAAATAGATGTCATATACTCACTGCCATCCGTTCCGTAAATGGTTCTTAGAGGACTATTAGCGTCCGTTGCTTTTACAATTGTACCATCTGCAAATACCAGATTGAAATTTCTTGCTTCTTCGCTTATGCAGTAATTTTTAAGATTCAACGTATCTTCCAGTCCATCAAACGTAAGAAGTAAATCATTCCAATTTGACCGATATGCCTTTATATCACCTGCTTTTAACCCCTCATCAAACAGGATCGTATTTTCTCCGTCGCAGTCCATAATGGAATCTGTTCCAGATCCTCGATGGAACAGGTAAACATCATTGCCTTTGCCGCCGTCCATAAAATCTTTTCCTGTTCCAGCGTCAATCACATCATCACCGTCACCACCATTGATATAGTCCTTTCCTGCGCCGCCAAAAATCACATCATCGCCACCCGATACAAGCAGCTGATCATCTCCGCTATCGCCAAATACATATTCAGCGTCATCTGTCCCGATAATACGGTCACCGCCCATACCGCCTGCTACAATACTTTTATTAGAATTTACCATGTAGTCATTGTGATCAGAACCGGACAAATAGGAATCTTTACTGTCGGTCATATGTTCTTTCATTGAAATTATTTCATCTCCCATCTGAAGAACATATCGTTCTGGTTTTTCACAATAGTTTTCAACGATCAGCTTATCTTCTGTATCTTTTATTTCGATAACCGCATTTTCTCCAACCGGGTACATGGAAAGTTCCTCTAAAAGAATGTCTTCCTCAAACTGGATGGTGCATTTCCCCTTACTATCGCTAATGATATCCGTGCCATAATCCCTGCCAAACATATAGGTATCATCGCCATTACCGCCATAGAGGATATCATTTCCCTTACCACCATTTAAAACGTCATCTCCCGCACCACCAAATACATAGTCATCTCCATCTCCCGCATCAATGGTATCGTCTCCCTGGCCGCCATAGATCACATCCTCCCCTTCACTTCCATGGATGATATCATTACCATCGAAACCATACATGTAAGAATCCTCTATGACAGCTTTCAAATCATCGTCTCCGTCATCGCCACAAATGTACCTGAATGGACTGTTTCCATCTGCCACTTTCATTGTAGCACCCTCAAATGTAAGAGTATAGTCCTGATACTCCTCTCCTTTGCAAAAGTCACGAATAACAAGAGTGTCCTCTGTCCCCTTAATTTTCAGTGCTGCGTCATAATCATCTGTGCCATTCACACGTAAATCACTGGGAGCAAGTCCCTTAAACCACAATACATTCTGTCCATGTAAATCAATAACCGTGTCATTTCCATAGCCCCTTGCAAAAATATATGTATCGTTTCCTTTGCCGCCTTTCAGAACGTCATTGCCCGCTCCACCATCTAACGTGTCATTTCCTTCTTTTCCACTGAGAATATCATCGCCCGCACCTGCCGATAATACATCATTTCCCGGACCTCCGTCCATACTATCATTCCCTGACGATCCGTTTAGAGTATCGTCACCTTCCAGGCCAAAAATAAATTCATTTTTGCCCGTTCCATGAAAAGAATCGTTCTCATCTGTCCCCAAATAGGTAACACCGGATTTAGAACGTGCAATCATATCAGCATAGTGTGCTGACACAGCAGAATACTTATTGCTGAAATCTTCAAAATATTTTGTCCCATTAGCCTTGTCAAATGAATCAAGATAAACTCCAAAATCGTAAAGAAGTGTTGAAAGATCGTCCCGATTTGATACTTTTGAATCAAGAATACGATATAAAAATCTCAAATCCAACTTTTTGCCGTTATCATCTTCATACTCATATACCGCTTTCAGATACCCTCCCAGCGCCGCATAGATATTCAACATATTGTAGTACTGGTTCTCAATATCTGCGTATATCTCTTTTAATATGGCCGCAGCGTTTACATTCGGACTTGAGCCGCCCACACCGACAAACTCACGTCCCATAAACTGTTCGATCACTCTCAGGTCACGCGCATCCATATTCCCACCACGGCTATTTATTGCCAAATCTACTGCACCGGTAATATGATATAAAATCTTTTTCACACAATATCGTTTGGAGGCAGCATCATTTAATGTTACGAATTCTAGACACAGCTCACATAATTCCCCGCCCTGATCATCCTCCATCGCTTTCAGAATGTCGGGAACATTACCGGATGTAACTGTACCCCCCCTGCGTTGTAGTGAGGCTGTCATCATAGTCCATCATTACATCAGCTGTCTCAGCAATACGGGTTCCGGTCTCATCATCAACCAAACTTACTTCTTTGTAGTCAAGACTGATTGATACAATATGAAGCTCATTCAAACTTTTCAGCTCATCCGGCTCTGACTTCCCGTTGTGGTTGGCATCAATCCACACCCTGAGTTTATCAAAGGCAGTATCCTCACTATCTATCCTATCGTCTTCATTATCATCCATTTCCCTAAGTGCCTCAAAACCAGATATAGATTTTGATCCGTCTTTCAGAATTACCTGATCACCAAATAACTCTCCACCATTATCAATTGTTCCATTGCCGTTGCGGTCGAAGGCAAGGAATCCATCTTCTTCACCAATCCATGCCGTTTTCTCAGCAAAATCGTTATTGTCAAGATCAAAATATACTCCGTGTTCCACGGACTTCAATTCAATTCCGGACGCCCCTAAATCAATGATAAGCGGATCTCTTGGCGGTTGTGCTTCACCGGCTTTTGAATACTCTTTCTCATACTCCTGAATTCTTTTCACTATTTCGTTAATTTTGTCTTCGTCTCCGCTTTCAATTGCCCTTCGATAAATATCGTCATTTCCATAGAAGGCATCTAAAAATGTCTTAAAATCTTTACAAGCCTGATCAATTTCAGCAGCATTTGCTGTAGCACTAGATGCGCCCACGGCCGTCACAAATGCTACACACGCCATAACTGTAGCTTTCGAGACGGAATTAGTATTCTCAATCACTTTGTGTTTGGCATATAGCATTCCTGCTGCCGCAACTAAAACACCTACGGCAATCTCACCATCCTTGCCAGAGGCAGAGCTTGCCACTTCATCCTTCGCACTTTCTTTTGACGACTCCTCTTGTATAGCGGTTTCCGGCTTTTTCTTCGGATCATCTGGGTTGCGTTTAAATTCATATAAAATCAATCCGTTTTTTGGATTTTTATATTTCACATGGTATTTTCCAATATCAAATTCACCATCTGGGATATTTGTACCATCTGTATTACCTCTTCTATAGTTCTTGTCCGAATTGATATATCCGCTTAATTGTGCCAGTCCTTTGGATTTATTCGGTTCAACTTCATATGAGAGCGGCTTGACTTCCCAAATATATCCAAGTTCGTCAGTGTGAAAAAATAAATCAGCTCTTCCTTTTTTCCCGTTTGCATAAGCAATGGAATGTTCTAATTGTATACCCGTGTTTTTATCCTCTATATGCCTCTGAACCGCATTATGAAAATAATTCCAAGGTAAATGATCCTTAAAAATTGCAGTACTCCAATCCCCAGCTGATCTAGGCGATATAGCATCTAATGCCACTTCTTCTGCCGCCTCTTTTTGTTCCCCAATCACCTCTGCAGCAGTTTCCTTCAAATTTGAAATGTTACTTTTTGTTTTCGCAGCAGAGACACCCGACGCTGGAACCTCCGACATAAATACCGCCATTGCCAATAAACAGGCGATAAAGCGAACAACTTTTTTCTTCATTTTAATCATTACTACATTCCTTTCCGCCAGGGGCAGCACTGCCCTCAGCTATCCATTTTATTTATTTGTATAAGTGACCCCAAAGAATCCCTTTACACATCAATTCCATAAGACCGCAGTGTTTCCGTATTCGCTTTTTTTCGCCGTTCAAGTTCTGCCAATGTCTTTTTGTAAAGTTCGGGAGTGTTATAAATATTGTCCCTCCGCTTTACCGTGTGAACCCGCCAGTCTTCTTTAAATTTTTTCTCTATATCAAATGGTCTGTATCCCGGTTTTCCATTCTGAATTGCCTTTTTAGTTACAGCAAGCATCCCATTAAATTTTTGCACCAAATCATCATGATTCTCCGTTTGTATATACAGCAGACTTTCATTATCATCTTCATTGTCATCCTCATAACCAAAAATATAATTTTCATCATATTCCGGCACATTCAGTGACATTGAATTATACACTCTCAAAAACTCAATACAGGCATCCAAATCGGACACCTGGTCAAGGACCGGAAGCATAATTCTTTCTGTTTCTTTCCTTGCATGTTCCATCCTTTGATACAGACTTTCTTCATCATCCTTTTGGTAGCGAAAGAAAACTAACTCTTTCCAATAATCATCATAACCAACCGGATTTGACTTTGTGTAATAAAATTTAAGAGGACAAAGCCAGTTACAGTTATCTCTCACACCACATGAAAAATCAATGGACTTCCGGTACACTGTAGCCACTCCCCCGTATATACCAAATTCCTTATACCCCGGTTCTCCGCACCATACATTTTTAAATGCCACTACATGCAAAATTTCATTTCCCACCATTCTCACGAGATACGGCTGCCTTCCCTTTACCTTGACAAAACCACGGGACTTAAGAGCCTCTCCAAAAACCTGCTTAAAAATAGTATTTATTGTTGCCATCGTCCACAATCCTCCTCTATAATTTGCTTTTTTGTTG
>CAJTTQ010000011.1:12749-52031 GCA_910579145.1 uncultured Eubacterium sp. | reverse complement strand
GATATGAATCTGCTTGTGCTGATTTATAATCCAAAGAAAAAGTGCGTAGAGTTTGTTTCAGAGAGTGTGGGCTGGCTGTTTGGGATCAAGCGGGAAAAGGTCATGCAGGATATGGGTTACCTGTTTGATAAACTGGATCTATCAAAACAGGATGAAATGTTGGGGAAGTTTTGTGAAAGTGAACTTCTGTTGTCTCAGCAAAACGATTATACGATCGTGAATACGAACGGCAGTGTGCGCAGCCTTCATATACGGACGGCTTCCTGCGGGGGCGGCAGAAATATTCTGACGATCGCGGACCGCACACGTGACTGGACACGCGAATATGAGCAGTCGGTAACGCTGAAAGCGACCGTCGAAGCCTTTCTGCGTGAGCGGGAGGAAAAAGAAATTGTTATGACATGCTTGAGACAGATGGTGGGAAATCCTTATTATGAAGTAAATACGGCGTTCCAGCAGGTATCTGAGATGATCCGCGACGTTGTGGAGGCCACGAGATCAAGCGATGAGACGGATGTCAGCGACACCATCCTGATGGGAGACCTGATCAGGGAGGTCGTGGCTGCTGTGATGCCTCAGTTTACGAGCCGCGGACAAAAACTGAAACTTGACGTATCGGTGACAGATGAGCAGGTCGTGGTCGATGAGAAACGGCTGAAACAGGTGATACGGAATCTTTTGGAAAATGCCAGCGCGTATACGCCGGGAAATGGAACGATCACGTTATCCGTTTCGGAGCGGTCGAAGGATGGAAGTCCGCAGAAAGAATATACTATTGTGATCGAGGACGATGGTATCGGCATCGCGCCGGAATTTATGCCGAAACTGTTCATGCCGTTCGAGAGGGCGAACGATCCGCGGGTCCTTAACGTTCAGGGCGACGGACTCGGACTTGTGGTTGTCAAGCGGATATTAGATGACATGGGAGGCAGGATCGAAGTGGAGAGCCGGTCAGGCGGCGGTACGCGTTTCCGGGTGTATCTGGATATGTGAGGGCGTTAAAAAAATGCCAGGATCAAAATGGATGTGATCCTGGCATTTTTTATTCTATTTCGGAAATTTGTCTGGTTCTTTTTTATCAGAATCCCGTTTCCATTTCCGTTTCTTTGTGATCCAGAGGACAACCAGAACGATCAAGCCGATGATGACGGCGTACGGCAGGATACGGATGAAGAAAAATAACATGGCCTCTAAAAAGATCCCGAAATTTTTCCATGTGTCGGACACCGTGTTACCGAGACGCTGGAAAAAGGTATCTGTTTGTTCCGGCGCTTCGTTGTATTTGGTTACCTCGCGAAGATTGAGCTCGATGGTCGAATAATCGACATCGGTCTGGATTTCGGTCATCCTTGTTTTGATGCCCGCGATCTTAACTTGCAATTCCGTCAATTCTTTTTCGACGCGGATGGCCTGTTCGTCGTCCGTGATCGTGGATAGCATTTTGAGATATCGTTTTTCTTTTGCTTCATAAATCTGCAGGGTCGTATTCAGATCGGTATATTCCTGTCCGAGGTTTTCTACATTTGAAGATTTGGAGCGGATGTCCCCTAACTGGTTGGCGCCATTTAAAAAGGAATCGTATTTGTCGTGGGGAACGCGGACAGTAGCCGTGTAGTGTTTCTGTTTTTCCGTCTCTTCTATGTAGTACGGATCTAAAGACTGTCCATCGGAGTAGTTGTTCGACGAACCCGCCTGCGGCTGTAAGCATTTGTTTAAATGTCTGGACAGACTGCTCATAATCCAGTGTGTCGATCGATAGCTGGCACGTATAGACGAGCATATCCTGGCGGATGGTGGCAGAGTCGGTACCCGAACCGTCCCCGCCCGGCTGCTCCTTTGATGGCTGGCCGGCATCGGAGGCAGAAGAACTGCCGCCGGAAGAGTTATCAATTCCGCCCATCTCCGGTTCGCCAGCGTTTTCTGCGGCGCTGTCACTGTTTTCCGAATACGATAGGTTACTGCCTTTGTCACCGCCGGAGCCGCAGCCGCCGGCAGTGAGGATCAAGCATACCATGAGTATCGAGAGTAAGAGTTGTTTCTTTTTCATGCCATCCCTCCTTTGGTCAGTGGCCGCCGTACACCTTTGGCACGAGGCTGCTATCCTCGATGCCCTGGAACGGCAGGGTGCCGTGTTTTGCGTAGTAATCCTTCCATTCGTTCAGATATGTCCGGCGCCTTGCTATTTCCTGTTCAATATTGTCCGCGTTCAGCAGGATGCCGAAATTGTAATACTGGCTCGGATGTCCTGCCATCGTATCGATCATCATGTCGCCGATCTCGTAATAATAGTGGGCGATGTCATAGTAGTTGTACGGGTTCATCGCCACATCGTTAAATGTGTTGAAAAACCATGTGTCGCCGGCTACCTGGACGACCTGGCGCATAAAATCGTACAGGCTGTCACCTTCGTAGCCGATCATCTGGCCGGAGAAGACAGAACCGAAAAAGACCTGAAATTCGACCTGATGTTCGTCGCACATCTCTTTCATCCGCTTCAGGGAAGCGATACATTCACTGATGACAGCAGATTTATCCGGGGTTCCCGATTCGAGGTTCTCGTAAAACTGATCTACCTTTTTCTTCATCAGGAAATTATAGTATTCGTCCGTTCCTTTGTTTTCGTTATAATAGTTGTAGTATTTGGTCAGGTTCCGTTCCCCGGTTTCCAGGCACGGATACCGCTCGGAATCGTCGGTCAGTTTCTCATAAGAGAGTTTCAGGTTCTTAAACAGAAAGGAAACGTATTCCGATATCTTTGATCCTCCTGACAGCATCGCCGGTGTCTCGTAAATAGCGCCGCGCGATTCCCGGTCAAACTGCTTGATTTCGGATGTGGAGATCTGAAGCAGGATCTTTTTTGGTTCTGCGTGTTCTACGATATATTTCGTATAGGCTTCGTAATCCTGGAAGTTTCCTGACATGACCCAGCAGTTATAGTAGTTGTAGCCGTCCAGTTCTTTCAGCTTTTCGGTGCGGAGCGCGCCGGCTTTGGAACCTCCGATCAGGTAGGCGTCGTACCGGTCGGAAAAGTGTTTGATGTGCTGGGCTTTCTGCTCGCGCAGGTAGTCGTCCTCATCCAGTTCGTAGCAGTCACCGCCCTGACTCCTGAAATATCCATACGGGTCCACAAAATAATTGATCCCCATTATGGCGAGCAGCGATGCCGCGATGATACATATGAAGCCGATACACCATTTTTTAGTCGTCATATTCAGCCCTCCCTCCAGTAGATGGAATCTTTTGTTATGTTGTTTGCCTCGTCATATCCGGAGAATGGGATGGTGCCGGTCTCTTTATAGTAATCCCGGAGCTTGTCCGTCTCCCGTTTGCGGCGGGAAATTTCCTCCGCGATGTTATCATTTGTCAGATAGATCCCGAAGTCGTTGTGACCGGTTTCTTTCCCGCTCATGCGGTCGATCATCAGATCGCCCATTTCGTAATAGTAATGTCTTGCGTTATAGTAATTGAACGGATTGTACATCAGGTCGTTGAAGTTGTTGAAACACCAGAGCCCGCCGGTGATCTCGACCATCTGCGCCAGCCAGTTATAAAAGCTGTTGCCCTCATAGCCGACGATTTCCCCGACAAACAATGTTCCTAAAAAGACCTGGAGTTCAACGCCGTTTTTATCGCACAGTTTCTTAATGTTTTTCAGGTAATCCATATTGCTGTTTACAAGGTCTGCCTTGTCTTTCGTGCCGGTGGTGAGGCGCGGCAGATAGGCGTCTACCATCTCTTTCATCAGATGGTCGTAGTATTCGTTCGCGTCCCGGTGTTCCCTGTAATAGTTGTAATACTTACTCAGATTCCGCTCACCGGATTTTGTGACAGGATACCGCGTTTCCTTGTCCGTGACTGTCTCATAACTGACTGACAGGTTCTTAAACAGATACTTAAAGGTTTCTGCCACTCTCGATTCTCCACTGATCACGGCAGGCACTTCATAGATGTCTCCCTTTGCCTCTCGGTCAAATTGCGCGATCTCTGAGGTGGAGATATGAAGTAGCAGCTTTTTCGGATGCGCGGTCTCGATGATAAATTTTGAGTATAAATAGTAATCCTCAAAGTTTCCCGAAAGGAGCCAGCAGTTGTAATAGCGGTATCCGTCGAGATCGGACAGTTTTTCGCTGCGGATGCCGCCGGCTTTGGAGCCGCCGACCAGGTAGGCGTCATAATCACCTGCGTGGTATTTGATATGCTCTGCTTTTTGTTCCCGCAAATAGTCATTCTCATCCATTGTGTAATTTTCCCCGTGTTTCGCGCCAAAATATCCGTAAGGGTCGATGATGAAGTTCGTACCCGCGATAAACAATAGGCTAAAGAGCATCAGGCATACAAAAAGGATTGTCCATTTCTTTGCGCTCATCGTAGTCGCCCCTTTCATTAAAATTGGAAATAGAGGAACTGTACTACTTTGTCCATATTCAGGATACAGATGATCAGCAGGACTGCCGCATAGAGCAAGTATTTCCAGTTCGGTTTAAATTTCTCGGCTATTTTCTGTGTCGTCGGCGTAAACCAGCAGATTGCCAGGCCGACTAAGGTCAACAGCCACATATCCCAGTTGTCGGTCAGCAGTTTTTGCAGCGTGGAGAGATGTAACGTGGAGACGTTGATCAGTCCCTTGAATACACGCGCGGCATTTGTAAATGAGTCGGATACAAATAGAATACGTGTCAGCACGGCGAGCAGAAAGGTAAGTGGTACGCCGAGCCATACAGGCGTGTACAGATTTTTCTTATTCCGGTAGGAGGCGATGCAGACGAGAAAACCGTTTACGACACCCCATACGACGAATGTCCAGCCGGCGCCGTGCCAGAAACCGGATACAAAGAACGTGCACATCGTAGCGACATAGTAGTTGCGGTAGCTGACGCCCTTGCGGTACACATTACGGAACACGTAGGAGCCTAAGAAACGGGAGAGGGTCATGTGCCATCTCTGCCAGTATTCCTGGAAATCTTTTGCTTTATAAGGTGAATTGAAGTTTTGCGGTATTTTAATGTTGAACATCCAGCCGAGGCCGATCGCCATATCCGCGTAACCCGATAAGTCAAAATAGTAAGAAACCGTGTACTCGATCGAGTGGAACCACGACTGGATCATCGGCAGGTTGCTCGTGACATTGTTAAAAAAACCCTGCGCGTCTGTCGTCAGCGGGTCGGCGATCAGCATTTTCTTTGCGCAGCCGATGGAGAAGATGAATAGCCCTTTTGCGAGATTGTCATAAATGAGTCTGTGGTTCTTTTCATCCTCAAACTGCGGAACGACTTCTGCGTGATGGATGATCGGCCCCACGATCAGCTGTGGGAAAAATGTGATGAATAGCAGGTAATCGAGCACGTCATAGTTTTTCGTTTCCCCGCGGAAGGAATCGACGAGAAATGCGATCAACTGAAACGTGAAGAAGGAAATACCGATCGGCAGTATGATATGCTGGAGCGGGAAGTGGGTTCCCGCGATAAAGTTTACATTTTTAAGAAAGAAATCGGTATATTTATAGTAGCCGAGCAGTCCGACGTTCGCGAGTACACCTGCCGTCAAAAGCAGTCCGCGCTCGATCCGGTGTTCTGCTCCCTGCAGCTTGCTCAGCGAATTCCCCACGATGAAGTTTCCTACGACACTTCCGAGGAAAAACGGGAAGAAGTCCGGGCTTCCTGCCGCGTAAAAGTAGAAGGAAGCCAAAACAAGCCAGATCTTCGCTAAATTTGTATATTTCAGATGCTGAAGGGTAAAGTATCCGCCAAACGTGATCGGCAGAAAAATCAATAAAAACTGGTACGTTGAAAAAATCATGTTCGTTCTCCATTCTGTTAAAAAGTTCTCTGTTGCGACGCAAAGCGCCGGCTGTCACGACGCTTTTTTATAAAGGAATATTCCCGTGTTTTTTGTGTACGCCGTCGAGAGAGCGTTTATCCGAGAGCATCATAATGTCGCCGTAGATCCTTTCCCGTGTCGCCTCCGGACGGATGATCTCATCCACATAACCGTGCATGGAAGCAACTCCCGGGTTCATGAATTTTTCATTATATTCATCGATCTTTTCCTGGCGGAAGGCGGCCTTTTCTTCCGGCGTCATATTCTTCATCTGTTTTCCGTACAGGATGTCAGCGGCACCGTCAGCTCCCATCACTGCGATCTCAGCGGTCGGCCACGCGTACACGAAATCGGAACGGAGGTGCTTGCTGCTCATGGCGATGTAAGCGCCGCCGTATGCCTTTCGCAGTATAATGTTTATTTTTATCGTTGTCGCCTCGGAATATGCGTATAAAAGTTTTGCGCCGTGGCGGATGATCCCTTTGTACTCCTGGTCTTTGCCCGGCAGGAATCCCGGTACGTCGGTCAAGGTGATGATCGGTATATTGAACGCGTCGCAGAAACGGATGAAACGGGCGGATTTATCGCTCGCGTCACAGTCTAGCACACCGGCCATGAAATTCGGCTGGTTGGATACGATGCCGACTGCCACGCCCTTGATCCGTCCGAACCCGACGACGACATTCCGCGCGAACTCCTCCTGAACTTCGACAAAAGAACCCGGATCGACGATGCCCGTGATCACGTCGTGGATGTCATAACCCTGATTGCTCCGCTCCGGGATGATGCCGGCCATCGACTGGTCGAATTGAATGTTTTCGTTGTAGGCGCTTGGCGTCATTCCCTTCTTTTCCATATGAATGCACCCGTCTTCGTAACATGGCGGGATGACGGCGATGAGTCGGCGCACTTTTTCAAAGCAGTCCTTCTCATTCGGCGCATGGAAATGAGCGACGCCGCTCTGCTGCGCGTGGACGCCGGCGCCGCCGAGCGAGGAGGCGGAAATATCTTCGTTTGTCACGCTTTTAATGACTTTTGGTCCCGTGACGAACATCTGGCTGATGTCGTCGATGACAAAAATGAAATCTGTGATACCCGGGCTGTAAACGGCGCCGCCCGCACAGTTTCCGGCGATAATGGAAATCTGCGGAATGTATCCCGAGGCCATTGTATTATAATAGAAGATTTCCCCGTATCCCGCGAGGGCGTTGACGCCTTCCTGGATGCGGGCGCCGCCCGAATCGTTGATACCGATGACGGGGCAGCGGTTTTCGATCGCCATTTTGATGGCATTTGCTATTTTATACCCGTGCTGTTTGCCGAGGGTGCCGCCGATAACGGTAAAATCTTCGGAGTAGATCACGACTTTCTGTCCGCCGATCGTGCCATAGCCGGTGATGACGCCGTCATACGGGAACTGGCCTTTCTTTATATTGAAGGCATCTTCCAGATTTGTGATGTTCGATCCGATCTCACGGAAGGAATCCTTGTCCAAAAGCAGGCAGATCCGCTCCAGGGCATGTAATTTTCCAAGCTTGTGTTGTTTTTCCATATTATACATAATGTCATTCTCCATTCTTTAAAAATGATGGTGGGGGCAAAGAAAACCCCTGGTATCAAAATAGAATAAAAAAGGCAAAAATGCCATATTTACACAATTATTATGATAACACAAGCAAAAAATATGTCAATCATTTGTTTTAGTTTTCAGTATCTTACGCGGTTTTTCATATGGGATTCCTATCAAAACGGTTTATTTTTGGTTGACGAACAGCCGGTAATAGTGATATAATCAAATGATTGAAATAATTGTTTGACAGAAAGAGGTCATGGAAACCGTGTGACAAGCTGGTTTCCGGGCGTCAGATGGAGGACTGCCATGTCGCAAGTGTTTAAAAACTTCAGCCGCTACCGCTATCTGCTGGGGGAACTGGCGAAGAAAAATATTAAATTGAAATACAGGAGATCTTATCTGGGAATCCTTTGGACGATGATCGAGCCGCTGCTCACGATGATCGTGCTCAGTGTCGTGTTTGGAGAACTTCTGGGGAAGGGAGGACGTGAGGACGAGGCGTTTCGCGGCGTACCGTTTCCGGTGTACGTGCTGACGGGAAGGCTTCTGTACTCGTTTTTCTCCTCTTCGACGAACAGCGCGATGAAGTCGATCCGCAGCAACAGCGGGATGATAAAAAAAGTGTACGTGCCGAAGTATATGTATCCGTTGTCCGGGATTTTATCAAATTTTGCTATTTTTTTGATCTCGCTCGTCGTGTTGGTGGGCGTGATGGTATTTTTCCTCGCGACAGGTTCGTACGGAGCGCCGATGAACGGATATATGTTTCTTGCAATCGTTCCGCTGATCAATCTTCTGCTTCTTTCGATCGGCGCGGGAATGATCCTGGCTACACTCTGTGTATTTTTCAGGGATATTGAATATTTGTGGAGCGTATTACTTATGCTAATCATGTACTGCAGCGCGATTTTCTATTTTGCGAGCAGTCTGAGTCCCGCGAAACAAACGATGATCAAACTGAACCCATTGTTTGGGATCATACTGAATTTCCGGCGCGCGCTGTTTGGACAACCGTTTGACATGCCGCTTTTAGGTTACACGTTCGGTGTCAGCGTCCTGGCATTGGGGATCGGTATGTTTGTATTTTACAGGAAACAGGATACCTTTATATTGAACATATGATGTTGGAGGTTACAATGGCGAAAAAAGCTTTGGCGCTGCAGGTTGAACATGTGAGCATGAAATTTAATCTCAGTTCGCAAAAAGTGGACAATATGAAAGAATATTTTATCAAAATGATAAAAAAGGAGCTGATGTACCAGGAGTTTTGGGCGCTCAAGGATGTCAATTTTGACATTCAGCGCGGTGACCGCGTCGGTATCATGGGAATGAACGGTGCCGGAAAAAGTACGCTCCTGAAAGTGATCGCCGGGGTACTAAAACCGACGGAGGGAAGTGTCCGTTGTTTTGGCAAGATCGCTCCCCTTCTGGAACTTGGCGCCGGATTTGACAGACAGTACACCGGGGCGGAAAATATTTACCTGTACGGTGCCGTGCTCGGTTACAGCAGGGAATTTATCCAAAAAAAATACGATGACATCGTGAAATTTTCTGAACTTGGCAGATTTATCGATGTGCCGGTGAAAAATTATTCTTCCGGTATGAAAGCGCGGCTCGGTTTTTCCATCGCGACCGTCGTGGAGCCGGAAATACTCATACTGGATGAGGTACTCAGCGTCGGGGACAAGCGTTTTCGGAAAAAATGCGAGGCGAGGATCCAGAGCATGTTTGATAAGGGGGTAACTGTGCTTTTCGTGTCCCACTCGACCGATCAGGTGCTGCGCATGTGCAACAAAGGCATCCTGTTAGAACAGGGGAAACTGGTGGCGCAGGGAGACGTCGAGGAGATCGTGGATCTGTACGATGAAAAGATGGGATTAGAACGGGAATAGTGTGAATAGGCGGCAAGCTGCCTGTTCACACGTGAATCGGAATATACGGAGGTTTTAGAGATGAAGAAGGTAATTACTTATGGTACGTATGATCTGCTGCACGTAGGACATATCAATCTGCTGCGCCGGGCAAAGGAACTGGGAGACTATCTGATCGTTGTCGTTTCCAGCGATGAATTTAACGCGGGAAAGGGAAAAAAGGCATATTATTCCTTTGAGGATCGTAAAATCATTTTAGAGGCGATCAAATATGTGGATGAAGTACTGCCAGAGTATACGTGGGAACAAAAGGTTGACGACGTCGTAAATAACAATGTGGATGTGTTCGTGATGGGCGATGACTGGAAGGGAAAATTTGATTTCCTCAAGGATTACTGCGAGGTGGTGTATCTGCCGAGAACGGAAGGTGTTTCCACGACAAAGATCAAAGAAGATTTAGGACTTGGCAAAAAAGAACATGATTAAAAAAATTGGTTATCTCATATTTGCTTTTTTCTTTTCCGTTTTCCGGCTGTTCCGTGTCAATGGGAACAAAGTGTTCCTCGTGGCGACGCACGATGACGGGCCGGAAGGGAATATCGGGATCGTGGCGGATGCGATCAGGAAGATGGATAACGGAAAACGGATGATCTGGTTTACGAGAAAAGATAAGGTGACCGATCCGGTCCGGTTTTTTATCATAAAGGCATATCACCTCGCGACGGCGGGGTATGTCTTTTTAGACAATGAATTCCTGCCGATGGCATATATCCGTTTTTCCAAGCGCACAAAAGTCGTGCAGCTCTGGCACGGCACAGGTACGATCAAAAAATTCGGGCAGGATGTAAATACCGGCTCGCTGCGCCGGCTCGAGTACCGCGCGAACCAGCGGATCACGCATTTGATCGTGAATTCGGAAGCGGTAAAGAAAGAGTACGCCAGCGCGTTTGGTATACCGAAAGAGCGGATCTATGTACTCGGACTGCCGAGAACTGACCTGCTTTTAAACCCGTCTTTTTTGGAGGAAAAGCGGGAGGCGTTTTTGCGCGGATATGAAAGTCTCAGGGGAAAGAGGCGCATCCTGTACGCACCGACATTCCGGGATGATGAGGTAGAAAATCCCCGGATCCATCTCGATCTCTCCCGGATGTCTGAGGCACTCGGTAAAGATGAGGTGCTTTTGATCCGGCTGCATCCTTTTGTGGCGGATCGCGTCGGAATGGTATTAGATGAGGGAAAATGGGATAATATAATAAATGTATCGGGTTATCCCGGAGTTACGACCCTGCTTGCCGCTGCCGATGTTTTGGTCACCGATTATTCTTCCATCGTGTTTGAATACTGCCTGCGCGGGAAGCCGATGATCTTTTACGCTTATGATCTGGAACGGTTTGAGTCAGAGGGAAGAAGTTTTTATCGAAATTATGAAAAATTTGTATCAGGACCTGTGGCACGCACAGAGGATGAACTGATAGAATGTCTGAAAAAGAACGATATATCGAGGGTTGGCCGCTTTGTGGAACAAAATTTTCCGTTTCTCGACGGGAAATCGACAAGTCGGCTTTTGGAATTGATTTTTTAGTGCGAATGGTATATAATGATACAGGTTAAGTGTGGCAGTTACCGCGGGGCGGTATGCCGCATGACGTATGGTAAAAAGGAAAAAGGAAAACGAGAGAAAAAGGGAGGTTTATTGTGAAAACGTTACGGAATCGGAAGATAAGTATTGTTTTTTTGGTTTTGCAGGTGCTTATCAGTGCGGGGTTGATCGGAATTGCCTGTTATGTGGATTTTATTCCGACGAAATATGTGGCGGCGATCGTTGCGGTCAGCATATTTTTACTGGCTTACGTCGTTGTCAGCCAGATGACGGATAAAAGTTATATCCCGGGACGCATACTCTGCGGACTGATCTGTCTGTTTTATATCGGAGGCGGGTATTACTGTATCAATACGTATTCGGCTGTTGATGAACTGGCGGGACACGATGAAAAAATTGATAAGATTTCCTGTATCGTGCTCAAAGATGATCCGGCACAGAGTATCTACGACGCGAAAGAATATGATTACGGGATCCTCTCGGTTAATGACCGGAAGAATACGGATAAGGCGCTGGGAGAATTAAAGACGGTGTTCGGGCAGGATGTAAAAACGACGGAATATGATGATAATGACACACTGATTGATGCCCTTTATGCCAAAGAGGTAAAAGTGATCATCATCAATGAGGCAAACCGGAATCTGATCGAGGATTACTACACTACGTTTTCGGAAGATACGAGGGTGCTGAATACGCACAGTGTAAAGACGGTGATCGAGAAGAAGGAAAAGAAACTCGACGACATCACGGAGACACCATTTAACGTATATCTGAGTGGTATCGACGTGTACGGTGATATTAACACGACGAGCCGGAGCGACGTAAATGTGATCATGACAGTGAACCCGAACACGAAGCAGATCCTTCTGACGACGACACCGCGTGATTATTATGTGCCGCTTTCGGTATCAAACGGCATTCCTGATAAGCTGACGCACGCGGGTATCCACGGTGTGGACTGTTCAGTCAAGACACTGGAAATGCTGTATGACATTGATATTGATTACTATGTGCGCGTGAACTTTACGAGCGTGAAGAAGATCGTTGACCTGCTCGGCGGTGTGAAGCTGTATTCGGATTATGATTTTACTTCTGACTGGGGGCCGAGTTTTAAGAAGGGTTACAATAAGGTAAATGGGAAGCAGGCGCTTGCGTTCTGTCGTGAGCGGCATCATTTTGTGGAAGGGGATAACCAGCGCGGACGAAATCACCAGCACATGATCGAGGCGATCTTAAATAAGGCGATGTCTGCAGATATCCTTCCAAATTACGCGAAGCTGTTAAAGACCGTGTCGAAGAACTTCCAGACGAATATGACGACGAAGGAGATCACGTCGTTATGTAAGATGCAGCTCGACGATATGTCGCAGTGGACGATCAAGTACGCCAATGCGACAGGTACGGGGGCTAGTAAAACGACATTTGCGTATCAGTCTCGAAGGCTGTATGTGTGTGTTCCAGATTACAGTTCCGTGGATAAGATTTCGAAAAAGATTAAAAAGACGTTGAAGGCGACGCCGGAAGATATGGAGGCGGACGAGGATTCCGATTCCAAACAGACGGCGAGCCCGAAACCGAAAACAGAGTAGACATGTGAACACGGCGAACCTTTGGTTCAAAACGAACCTTCGGTTCGCCGTGCAAATTTCTGTCAGGGAATAAAAGGATGCAGGAGAAGGGGTTATGAACATTCCATTTTCACCGCCGGATATTACGGAGGAAGAAATCGAGGAAGTGGCGGATACGCTGCGTTCCGGGTGGATCACGACGGGACCGAAGACGAAGGAGTTTGAGCGGCAGATCGCGGCATGGTGCGGGACCGAACGGGCGGTATGCCTGAATTCGGCGACGGCGTGCATGGAAATGACGCTGCGGCTGTTTGGCATCGGGCCGGGGGACGAAGTGATCACGACGGCATATACGTACACGGCGACGGCGAGCGCCATCTGCCATACGGGGGCGAGGCCGGTCCTCGTCGATACAGGAAACGGTTCGTTTGAGATGGATCTCGACAGCCTTGAACGGAAGATCACGCCGGCGACGAAGGCGGTCATGCCGGTGGATGTGGCGGGTATCCCGTGTGATTATGAGCGGATCTATGAGATCATAGAGAGAAAGAGAGGCCTGTTTCAGGCCGGGGACAATAAATATCAGAACGCGCTGGGGCGGATACTCGTTCTCGCGGACTGCGCGCACGGATTCGGCGCGCGTGCCGATGGGCGGCCGGCCGGACAGCTGGCGGATTTTACTGCGTTTTCGTTCCACGCCGTGAAAAACCTGACGACGGCGGAAGGCGGGGCGGTTGTCTGGAACGTGCCGGAAACAGCCGGCTTTGACGCGGACGGGATTTATCAGGAGTTTATGCTCCTCTCGCTGCACGGACAGTCGAAGGACGCGCTGGCAAAGACAAAGGCCGGTGCCTGGGAATATGACATCCTGTTTCCCGCTTACAAATGTAATATGACAGATATCCAGGCGGCACTCGGACTCGTACAGCTGCGCCGCTATCCGGTTCTTCTGGAAAGACGCCGGCAGATCATCGAGCGGTACGACGCCGGGCTGCGCCGTATCAATGACCGGCTGAAAGAAGAGGGCCGGGGCGGGATCGTCCTGCAGGGACTCACGCATTTTGACGGCCGCCGCTCGTCGAGCGGGCACCTCTATCTGATGCGGATACACGGCTTTTCGCGACAGCAGCGCGATCAGGCGATCGAGCGGATGGCGCAGAAGGGAGTGGCGGTGAACGTGCATTATAAACCGCTTCCGATGCTGACTGCTTACCGGAACTTAGGTTATCAGGCCGAAGATTTTCCGCACGCCTGCCAGATGTTTGAACAGGAGATGACGCTCCCGCTCCATACGCGGCTGCGGGACGAGGAAGTGGATTATGTGCTGGAAGCGCTTTGTGATACAGTTTGTGGGAGTGAGGAGTAAGTTTGGCAAAATGGGGGGTAGGAAGTTTGGCAAAATGGAGGGTTGGAAGTTTGGCAAAATGGGGGGGTGGAAGTTTGGTAAAGTGGGGAGTAGTAAGTATGGAGAAGTGAGGAGTTGGTATGAAAAATTGGGAAGAGCTGCCGGATCAAATGAGATGCGAAGAGACGAGGCCCTATTACGAGAGCCTCTTGAAAAAACGGGGATCGCTCGCGTGTAAGCGGGTATTTGATCTTATGATGTCTCTCATATTGATCGTATTGCTCAGTCCGGTGATGCTCGTGATCGGGACCGCGGTCGGCGTGACATCTTCTGGCGGGGTGATCTTTCGTCAGATCCGGGTTACTACATACGGGAAGAGATTTCAGATCTACAAGTTCCGCACGATGGTGGCCGGAGCGCCGGAGAAGGGTTCCCAGGTGACGGTGAGCGGGGATGCCCGCGTGACGAAGATCGGGAAATTTTTGAGAAAGGTGCGTCTGGATGAACTTCCCCAGTTATTTAACATTGTCAGGGGCGATATGAGTTTTGTCGGGACAAGACCGGAGGTAGAAAAATATGTGGCGCGCTACGCGCCGGAAATGTATGCGACCCTTCTGATGCCAGCCGGCGTCACATCGACGGCGAGCATCGAATACAAGGATGAGGAGAAACTGTTGTCCGCCGGGAAGGATGTGGATGAGACCTATGTAAATCAGATCCTTCCGGCGAAAATGGAATACAATCTGCAGTATATCAGGGAGTTTTCGTTTGCGCGAGATCTGGTGATCTTAGTTCGCACGGTTGCAGCGGTGTTTTTTTGATACCAGAAATGGAGAAAGAGAATGAATTGGCTTCAGGATCTGTTTATCAGTCTTTTATCCCCGTGGATACCGATCATGGGGAAAATACGTCCAAAAGTCAGATATTTTTTATTAACGGCATGTTTTGTGGCCGATCTCGTGCTTTTTTGCATTGTTCGGTATGTGTTGCTGAAGGAGAGCTATTTTTATAACACGGCATGCGGTATTTTTTTGATGCTTCTTATCGCGCTTCTTTCGCTGGATAAGAGGCTGGAGCGCAAGCCCTGGCGAACATCGGTCAGCATCGCGTGGTTTGGCATGTGCGCCGTGTTTACCGTTTCGGATCTTTTCGTGAGTAAGAAGGCGTGCGGGCTCGGTATTATTTTAGCTTTTGTGTTTACCGGAGTATTTTTTGTGTGGCAGAATAACAGCAGGAAGGATCTTCTCTGGAAGTCGTTCAAGAACGCGGTAAAGGGCTCTTTTTTGCTGATGGCTGTCATTTCCTTTTTGTTCCGCCCGTTTTTTGAGGGCGGCCGGTATGCGGGGATCTTTACGAATCCCAATACGTTTGGCTTGTATTTATACGTGATCTTTGCCGTTTATATGTCCGACCTGGACTGGAACGTCGAGACGGGAAAGACGTTTAAGAAAAGTTTTTTTACGTACGTGCAGCTGGCGCTCGTCCTGTTTTACCTCTCGGTATCGCAGGCGAGGACGGCGATGCTTGCCATCGGTTCGATCCTCATTTTGTGGATCGTACTGCGGCTTTATATGGGGAAAAAGCAGGGGATGTTCCGGGGGTTTATAAAAGGACTCCTGTCGCTGGCCGTCGTTACGGCTCTCTGTTATCCATTGTTTTATGCCGGCGTCCGCCATCTGCCGGAACTGGTCGGGCATAAGATGATGTTTGACGAAGATGTGCTCTACCTCTCCAACGGGGAAAAGATCGAGGACATCGGGGACAAGGTGTTAGCAGAGTCGGACGCGTTTGAGAGTATCGATCTCCCCGAAAAGACGCTGGAAGATAATAGTATCTGGGGGCGGCTCGTGAAAAGCCTCGACAGCAGCGAGACGCTGAATAAAATATCGTCCGGGCGCATCACGATCTACAAGGCTTATATGAAGAAGCTGAATCTGTGGGGGCATAAGAGGGTGCGGCTGATCATCAATGGGAAAAAGGTTTCACACGCACATAATAACTGGCTGCAGTTTGCTTATACATATGGTGTGGTCAGCATGCTTTTTTACACCGTGATCACGGTGCTGAGCCTGATCCGCTCCATCATTTTTTATACCACGAACCGCAGGAGAAATGCGACCTACGCGTTTTTGATCCCTGCCATATGTGTGGGGTTTGTGGTCGCGACCATGACGGAATGCCTGTTTCTGCCGTTTGAAGTGTTTCCGGCGTTTGCGTACTGGTTTGCGTTCGGGGATATGTTTGAGACGACGCTTGAGGAAAAGGAGGCAGCAGAGTGACAGAAAAGAAGATCAGTGTGATCGTACCGGCTTACAATGTAGAGAAATATATTCGGAGGTGTTTGGATTCCCTCGTGAACCAGACGTATCCGAATCTGGAGGTCATCGTGGTCAATGACGGCAGTACGGACCGGACCGGTGATATCATCGAGGAATTTGCGGAACGTTTTCCAGAAAAGGTGTTTCCGTATTTTCAGCAGAACCAGGGACAGGCGAAGGCGCGGAATTTCGGAATGACGAAAGCGACCGGGGAATATATCGGATTTGTGGACAGTGATGATTTCGCGCGCGCGGATATGTATGAGCTTTTGTACCGCGAGGCAGAGGAAAAGGGATGCGACCTCGTGACATGCGGCTATTTTGGCTGTAATGACGTGACCGGTGTGGTGAAGTCGTACCAGACCGGATATCAGGGGGAGTTTGACCAGAGTATCTATGAAAATCCGCAGATCCTGAAAGTGAATTCACCGTATCCGTGGAATAAGCTGTTTACGAGGGAACTGCTCGAGCGCTCGGGATTCCAGTTTCCGAGCGGGCTGATCTTTGAGGATCTGTGCGCGATCTTCCCGCTCTTTTTAGATGCCAGAAAGGTCGGCAGGGTTCATGAGAGATTGTATTATTATATCAAAGACCGGAAGGGGAGTACAGTCAGCACATTTAATGAAAAGCACGGGCAGATCATAGACGCGCTGCAGATCATGAACGAGGCGTACCGACGCCGGGGAGAATTTGAGCGCTTTTATCCGATCCTCTTGTTTTTTAATATCCGCCATATTTACGCGCGTTTTGAGGAAATGAAAACTTCGGGGAATGTGATGTTTAAACAGGAGTTTACCGAGCGCGCCCACTCGCTCCTCGACGGGTCGTTTCCGGGGTGGCGGGAATCGCCGCAGTTTACGGAGGTTCAGGAGCTGCTCGCCGGCAAACAGAGCGAAGAGGAGGACGGGAAAAATCTGGATGAGGAATTTGATAAGGAAAAATGGCTGACGGGCGGACAGAAGAAAAAGGCACCGCGCCGCGCGGAAGTGTTTGATGCGTTTGTGTCGGCCAAAAAGCTGGAGAAGAACAGGGTTTTGATCGAGTGTTACCGCGGAAACGATTTCTGCGGCAGTGGTTATTATCTGAAGAAGCTGCTGGACGTCTGCGGTACGTACGAGGTGTATATTGCGGCGGCCGATGGCGGCAAGCTGGAAAAGATCCGCGCGCAGTTAAAACGGCGCGGGGAGACAGCCGGTGTTACGCTTTTAGATATGACGGGCGAGCGTTATCTCGAAGTGCTGGCCACGGCAGCATATGTCGTGACGAACCGTTCGTTTGCCGGGTTTTACCGAAAGAGGAAGGGGCAGAAATTTATTTTTACGGATTTTATGCCTTCGCTCGCCGCACAGGGAGTCGAAGTGCCATATGAGACGAAAAATATGCAGAGCATACAGTTCAGTCTCGCGCAGGCTGACGCCATTTTATTTCCGGCGGAGTGGAAGGAGCAGTTTATCCCTCTTCTGCGCTGTTATCATTTGGACGAGGTGTGCTGTGACAAAGGGGTATTTGTATCGGTTTCCGATTTTTTCCGGGACTGGCTGCCCACGGCCGGCTGTCCGGCGGCATGGGAGTCGGAATCTGCGAGGGAATCGGCGGTTTCGGCGACAGAGTCCGTCGTCCGTATCGCCTATGCGCCTTCGGTCAAAAAGTTTCCGGGGTTAAAGGATTCCAAGTGTTATTTGTTTTTGAGCGATCTGAGAAAAAAGCTGACTGAACTGGACGAGCGGATCGGGGACGGCCGGAAGATCCTGGTCTGTTTTCCGCGGCTCGTGCGCAGGCGGTTCAAAGAAAATCTGTGGAAGCATATCGAGTTTTTGCCGGACGGGGTGGAAGCGACGGAAGCTCTCGCCGGATGCCAGGGGCTGATCGGAGAATACGGCGAAGAACTTTATCTGATGAAGGCGCTCGAAAAACCGGTGTGCCGTTTTGTGACGAACGAGGCAGATGTGGCGTGGAGCCAGGGACTGCATGAGGATGGAGCGCTGTCGGTCCCGACATTTTCCCATATGGATGAGGTTGTGGAATGGGTGAACGGTATAGAAATCTCTGTAGAGGATGGCACGGGCGGACAAGATAATAAAGGCATCAATACTGCCTTCAGGGCGGAGACACTCCAAAGTCAATGTGCAGAGCTGTTCAGCCCGTACGGGCGGAAAAAGAATAAGAAGCAGCGCCGGAATATCGCCTATCTTCCGGGAATGAAAAATAAAAAGGGATTAGACGCTTTTTTGCAGAAATATTCCCTGGAACGCACGCTGTTTTTCATCGAGAAGGACAAGCTCGATGAGCATATGGCAGCGTGGCTGAAACAGTGGGAGCCAGAGATCCGTTATATCGTCATTATCCGCAGTCTCGTTTTGAGCGCCAGGGAGATCAGGGAGATCAAATACAAACTGACGACAAAGGATAAGATCAAGGAAAAACGTGACAGGGAGAGGTATGGACTATGAAGAGGAAATCCATGTTTCTAACGTATACCGGCCTGTTTTTCGTCGTCTTTTTTCTCGGCTTTCTTGTGTTTTTTGTGACGGGGAAGAGTTTTGTATGGAAAAGCGACGGATACCGGCAGTATTATCCGGCGCTCGAGTATCTCGGGCGCTATTACCGGAGTATCGTGTCGGAAGTGCTGCACGGTTCCTTTCAGATCCCGATGGTTGATTACACGGTCGGGCAGGGGGAGGATCTTTTAACGACGTTCGCCAATTACGGGCTCGGGGATCCGCTCACGCTGTTTAGCGCGCTCGTGCCGTCCCGGTATACGGAGTATCTGTACGATGTGCTCGTCGTTCTGCGGTTGTATCTGGCCGGCATCGCCTTCCTCGTATATGGTGGGGAAGTGAAGCTGCGGAAAAAGGACAGCGTGTTTGGCGCGCTTGTATACGCATTTTGCGGGTTTGCGGTCTGGTCGTTCAAAGACCCGTTTTTTCTCAATGCGCTCCTGTATCTGCCTCTCATTCTGTGCGGGATCGAGCGGGTGATGACAAAGAAGCGTCCGCTGTTTTTATGTGTCAGCGTTTTTTTGTGTGTCATGAGCAGTTATTACTTTTTTTATATGATCGTGATAGGGGCGGTCGTCTATTTTGCGGGGCGGAGTTACGTTAAATATGGGAAATGCGGTAAGGATATGGCGGCGGATGGACTGGCTTGCCTGGCGGCAGGGTCTGGCGGCGTGCTCATGGCAGGAGTCCTCATCGTGCCGATCGCCTGCGGTTACGCGGGGAGCAGCCGCACGGAGGCGCACACGTCCCTTTCTTCCCTGTTCGTGTATGATCTGGAATATTATAAAAATATGGTGACAAAATTTATTATGGTCACGGAAAATAACGATGCCGCGGCAGTCGGTTACGCTTCGATGGCCGTGATCGTTTTTGCGGCGCTGTATGTGCTTGTGAGGAAAAAAGACCGCGTGTCGGTTCTGCTCCGAAACGGCGTGGCCCTCTGCCTGCTTGCGGTCGCGTCGCCGTTTGTGGGTTTTCTGATGAATGGATTTGTCTATGTGACAAACCGGTTTATGTTTCTGCCGGCGTTTTTTCTCTCGGTCGTTTTCGTGCGCAT
The DNA here is from genome assembly GCA_910579145.1 of uncultured Eubacterium sp. Classification (GTDB taxonomy): domain Bacteria; phylum Bacillota; class Clostridia; order Lachnospirales; family Lachnospiraceae; genus Eubacterium_F. Next base: position 32,384 of record CAJTTQ010000011.1, on the reverse strand, counting down.
GCTGCCAGACCTTTTGGAACTGGAGAAAAAGGAGCAGCGGGGGCTGTGTCTGGCGTCTGCCATTTATGGCGGGATTTGCCTTCTGTTATCCGGAACGGACGGATGGCGGCCCGCTGTATTCATGGTACTCGTTCTCGGCGCGACGCTGGCGGCGCTCTGCTGTATCACAGACCGGGTCTGGCGGCGGCGCGTGGTATGCGGCCTGGTCTGCGTGAACCTCATCGGGAATATCAATCTGATCTACCAGGGCTTTGGTGCTGGTATGGCAGATGCGTATATGGACGCCGGTCAGGTGCGCCACGCCTATACGTCCGACCGGCCTGTCCGCGAGGCGAAAAAACGGATGAACGAGGAGGGTGACGGGCTCGCGCGGCTCGATGTGATGCTGCATCACGGGGAAAACCCGAACCAGGCAGTCGTAGCCGGCTATCCCGGTATTTCGCTCTATTACAGCGTCATCAATGCCGGATACTGCGAATATATGATGTCGCTCGGCAATACGCCGGATCTCATGTACAGCCACCGTGTTCTGGGAAATGACGGTCGCGCGGTTTTGGAAAACCTCGCTGGTACGAAGTACGCCGCATGCCGGGAGCAGGCTCTCGTTCCCTACGGGTTCCGGCCGGTGGACGGCGTGAAGGGATTGTACGAAAATACGAATGAGACTTCGATCGGCTATACATATGACCGTTTCGTGAGTGAGGACGATTATGACCGTGCCGATGTGTTTGAGCGGCAGGATACGCTTTCGGCGTCGGCGGTGTTAGCGCCGGGCGGACACCTGTATGAAAAGGCGTTGTCATCGGGGATGGCACAGGGGGAAATACAGAGCGGCGCGGAGTCGCTGCCATTTGATATGACGGATATAAAAGATCTTGTCTGGGAGGATGGGAAATTAAAGATCAGCGGGAAAAATGGAAGTTTCCGCATTGATTTTACGATGAAGCCGGGGCGGGAATATTATCTGCGCCTGACGGGGATGGAACTTGCCCGTTCCGAGAAGAGCAGCCTCTGGGGAAAAGTGAAGATGGGAAAGAGTTCGAAAATTTTCCTGATCTCGGATCCGCGGTATGATTTTTACTTTGGCAGGGATGATTATGTGATCCAGCTGGGAAGCCTGCCCAAAGGGGAGGTTATCCAGTCCGAAGGAACGGTTCGCCAGCCCGAAGGAACGGCAGATGAGGTGGAAAAGAGCCTGACTTGTACGCTGAACGGCCCGGCCGAATACCGGATCGATAATATCGAACTCGTTGAGGTGCCTGTGGACGATCTGACGCAGAAAATGGAAAAACTGTGTGCCGAGAGCCTGCGGGATATAAAGGTCGGGAAGGATGGCAGTATTTCAGGTAAGATTTCTGTGTCGGCCCCGAAAGTTTTATGTCTTGCCGTTCCGTATAAAAAAGGGTATACTCTTTTTGTGGACGGAGAGGAGACGGAGATCTGCGCGGTGAATAAGTGGTATACCGGCGCGTGGCTGGAAGAGGGCGAACACGACATCCGTCTGGAGTACGCTTCGCCGGGAATCGCGGCCGGGGCAGCAGTAAGCGCGTTCGGGGTGGCAGTTACGATTTTCATTACGGCTTACTTTCGCAGGAAGAGGACACCTTTTCGTGACAAGTCGCCTAGAAAAGAGGTATAGCGATGTGGAAATTACTTGTATATTTAAAAGATTATAAAAAGGAATCGGTGCTGGGGCCGCTGTTTAAGCTGCTCGAAGCATCCTTTGAACTGATGGTGCCGCTCGTCATGGCATCGATCATTGATAAGGGGATCGGGGGCGGCGATACGGGATATGTATTTGGGATGGGAGGCGTGCTGCTGCTTTTGGCAGCGGTGGGACTGGCGTCTTCGCTGACGGCGCAGTATTTCGCGGCAAAGGCGGCTGTCGGCTTTTCCACGAAAATGAAATCGGCGCTATTTCGCCACATCGAGACGCTTTCGTATGCGGAGATCGACCGTCTCGGCTCGACGAGCCTCATTACCCGTATGACGAGTGACGCGAATCAGGTACAGTCCGGCGTGAACCTCGTGCTGCGCCTGTTCCTGCGCTCGCCGTTTATCGTGTTAGGAGCGATGATCATGGCATTTACGATCGATGTAAAGGCGGCCCTGATCTTTGTCGTGGCAATCCCGCTTTTGTCGATCGTCGTGTTTGGCGTTATGTTTGCCAGCATCCCGCTCTACCGCAAGGTGCAGACGGGGCTGGACCGCGTTCTCGGTATCACGAGGGAAAACCTGACCGGGGCGAGAGTCATCCGGGCGTTTGGAAAAGAGGAAGAAGAGATTGATACGTTCGAGGAGGCGAATGTGGCGCTGAACCGGGTACAGATGTTTGTCGGACGTATTTCCGCACTGATGAACCCGCTTACTTACGTGATCATCAACGGCGCTACGGTCGTTCTCATCTGGACGGGCGCCGTGCGGGTCGATACGGGCCTGATCACACAGGGCGCGGTCGTCGCCCTGGTGAATTATATGTCGCAGATCCTGGTTGAACTTGTCAAACTGGCGAACCTGATCATTACGGTGACGAAGGCGATCGCCTGCGGGAACCGGATCCAGGATGTGTTTGAGGTGGAGACGAGCCTGCCGGATGAGGTGAGTGAGCGGGAGTATCTGGAGAGAAGTAGTGGGCAGGAGAAGGCACCTGAGGCACTATCTGTTCCGGCGGACGATGCGGTTGTGTTTGATCATGTGGGATTTACATATCAGCAGTCGTCGGAGGAGGCGATTTCCGATATAACATTTACCGCGAAAAAAGGCGAAGTGATCGGGGTTATCGGCGGTACGGGTTCCGGTAAGACGTCGCTTGTCAACCTGATCCCCCGTTTCTATGACATCACATCGGGCAAGCTTTCGGTGGATGGGGTGGACGTGAGGCAGTACCCGCTTGCGAGGCTTCGCGGGAAGATCGGCGTCGTGCCGCAGAAGGCGGTGCTCTTTTACGGGACGATCCGGTCAAATATGCAGTGGGGCCGTCCCGATGCGACCGATGAGGACATCTGGGAGGCGTTATCGACCGCGCAGGCGGCGGATTTTGTCAGGGCCAAAGAGGGCGGCCTCGATGCGCTCGTGGAACAGGGCGGAAAGAATTTTTCCGGCGGGCAGAGACAGCGTCTGACGATCGCGCGGGCGCTCGTGAAAAAGCCGGATATCCTTATTTTGGATGACAGCGCCTCGGCTCTCGATTACGCGACCGATGCCGCGCTCCGCAAAGGGATCCGTGAGAACCTGCGCGGAACGACACTATTTATCGTGTCGCAGCGGACCTCTTCCCTTCTGCAGTCCGACCGGATCATCGTGCTCGACGATGGCGCGGTAGCGGGCATCGGCACACATGATGAACTGCTTGCAGGCTGTGAGGTGTACCGTGAGATCTATGAGTCACAGTTTGGGAAAGGGGGCGTGTCAAAATGAGCCAGAAAGAGACGTTAAAAAAGGTGATCCGCTATATCAGGAAATATGGTTTTTTTCTTGTCTGTTCCCTCGTACTGGCGGCTGTCACCGTGGCGCTCACGCTGTATGTGCCGATCCTGGTCGGTGATGCCATCGATCAGATCATAGGGCCGGGCGATGTGGATTTTGCCGAGATCCGGGCGATCTTGTGGAAGATCGGCATCGCGGTGCTCATAACGATGGCGGCGCAGTGGATCATGAACGTGTGCAACAATAAGATCACGTACTGTGTCGTGCGCGATATCCGCGACGAGGCATTTCAAAAAATACAGTCGCTTCCACTGAGCTATATTGACAGTCATTCGTATGGGGAGGTCGTGAGCCGTGTGATCGCGGATGTCGATCAGTTTGCGGACGGGCTTCTCATGGGATTCACGCAGTTGTTTACCGGCGTGATCACGATACTCGGGACGCTGCTTTTTATGGTGAGTGTCAATGTGGGAATCACGCTCGTCGTCGTGCTGATCACGCCGGTATCTCTTTTGGTGGCGGCGTTTATCGCGAAGCGGACGTATGAAATGTTTAAACTGCAGTCGGAGACGAGAGGCGAGCAGACGGCGCTCGTCGAGGAGATCCTCGGCAGCCAGAAAGTGGTGCAGGCGTTTGGCTATGAAAAGGATGCGCAGGAGAGATTTGACGAGATCAATGAACGGCTCCGGTCCTGTTCGCTCCGCGGTATTTTCTTTTCGTCGATCACGAATCCGGCGACCCGCTTCGTCAACAGCCTGGTCTATGCCGGTGTCGGCATTACGGGAGCGGTGTTCGCGATCCGGGGCGGGATTTCCGTCGGGCAGCTCTCGTGTTTTCTCAGCTATGCCAACCAGTACACAAAGCCGTTCAATGAAATATCCGGCGTCGTAACCGAGTTACAAAACGCGCTGGCGTGTGCCGGACGTATTTTTGAGCTGATGGAAGAAAAGCCGCAGGTGCCGGACGCAGACGATGCCGTCGTTTTGCAGGAAGCCGATGGCAGCGTGCAGATGGAGGATGTGTATTTTTCCTATGTCCCTGATCAGAAGCTGATCGAGGGCTTTGATCTCTCGGTGAAGCCGGGACAGCGTGTCGCGATCGTCGGGCCGACCGGGTGTGGAAAGACGACGCTCATCAACCTGCTCATGCGTTTTTATGACGTAAACAGCGGCACGATACGGGTGAGCGGCCACGATATACGGAAGATCGTGAGAAACAGCCTGCGCGCTAATTACGGGATGGTGCTGCAGGAGACCTGGCTGCGCCAGGGGACGATCCGGGAGAATATTGTCATGGGAAAACCGGACGCCACGGAGGATGAAGTGATCCAGGCGGCGAAGGCGAGCCACGCCCACAGTTTTATCAAGCGGCTTCCGAACGGGTACGATACGGTGATCGGAGAGGACGGCGGAAGCCTTTCCCAAGGGCAGAAGCAGCTTTTGTGTATCGCTAGGGTCATGCTCTGCCTGCCGCCGATGCTTATCCTCGACGAGGCGACGTCCTCGATTGATACGAGGACGGAACTGCGTATCCAGAAGGCTTTTTCCAATATGATGACGGGGCGCACGAGTTTCATCGTGGCGCATCGTCTCTCGACGATCCAGGAAGCGGACGTCATCCTCGTGATGAAGGACGGCCACATTATCGAACAGGGTGATCACGAGGAGCTATTGAAAAAAAATGGATTTTATGCTACGCTATATAATAGTCAGTTTGCAGTATAGAGACAATCATAAAGGAGGATACAGGTTATGTTGGAGCAATTAAAAAAAGAAGTGTATGAGGCAAATATGGAGCTTCAGGAGAAGGGGCTCGTCATCTACACATGGGGAAATGTCAGCGGCATCGACCGGGAGAATGATCTCGTGGTTATCAAGCCGAGCGGCGTGGAATACGAGGAACTGTCTCCAGAAGATATGGTAGTCGTGGACTTTAAGCAGAATGTCGTGGAAGGAAAGTTCCGGCCTTCGTCGGATACCGCGACCCATATCGAGCTATATAAGGCATATGAAAACCTAGCTGGCGTTGTACATACGCATTCGACATGGGCGGTCACGTTTGCCCAGGCAGGGATGGCGATCCCGGCCTTTGGCACGACGCATGCGGATTATTTTTACGGGGAGATCCCGTGTACGAGGGATCTGACAGCTGCCGAGATCAGTGAGGCGTATGAAAAAAATACCGGCCTTGTCATCATCGAGACGATCGGGGAAAACGATCCGATGGAAGTGCCGGGCATCGTCGTGAAAAACCACGGCCCGTTTACGTGGGGAGATTCTCCGGCGAACGCGGTATACAACGCGGTCGTACTTGATAAGGTAGCGGAGATGGCGCATCACACGATGATGCTCAATCCGAATGTGAAACCGGCGCCGCAGTACCTTTTGGATAAGCATTATTTCAGAAAACACGGGGAAAATGCGTATTATGGACAGGGAGGCATTTGACCGGGCGATCCGGGAAATCGTTTACGAAGAGCGTGAGCGGTACGGCATCGGTACGTTATCGGAAAAGACCGTGCACGCGGTCGTAAAACATTATATGGAGCCAAACGCGGACTATCATGAAGTGCCGCTGGAGGGGTTTGTGGCTGATATATTCCGGGACGAGACCGTCACCGAAATACAGACTGCGAATTTTAATAAGCTGCGGCGGAAACTGGAACGGTTTCTGCCGCTTTATCCAGTTACGATCGTTTATCCCGTTCCGGCGACGAAGTGGGTCATCTGGGTCGATCCGGAAACCGGACTCGAGGTGAGCAAACGGAAGTCGCCGAAAAAGGGAAGTCCGTATCAGGCATTCCGGGAGTTGTACCGCATCAAGCCGTTTTTAGCACATCCGAACCTGCGCGTGCTGTTTCTTTTTATCGATATGGAGGAGACGAAACTGCTCGACGGCTGGAGCCGCGATAAAAAACGCGGCGCCACGAAACACGACCGGATCCCGGTGGGACTCGTCGATGAGATGCTTTTGGAGCGTGTGGAGGATTACCGCATGATGATCCCGCCCGAACTATCGAATTTTACGACGAGGGAGTACGCAAAGAGTACGAAGATCCCACTGGGGCAGGCGCAGACGGCGCTGAATATCTTTCATTTTCTGGAGGTTGTCGAGCGGGTGGGGAAGCAGGGGAATTCTTATTTGTATGAGGTGAGAGAAGAGAGATGAGCGAACAGAATCGTTCTTATGGTTTTTGGATCCTATTTTGTATCAATATCTGCCTGGCTGCCTGCTTTGGTCTGTTTTGGAGCGGCATATCCATTGTATTTTCTTTTTTCTTTATTTGGCTAAATGCGTATTTGTTTGCTGGGGAAATGAAAAAAATGCTTGTTCTGGATGCTGTATTTCTAGCATTTATGCAGGCAGGGGCATGGATTTCGTATGTTAAGTGGCTGGGGCAGGAGGAAGCGATAGACAATATAAGTGCGGGTCTACTTCAGCTTATTTATGTGTTAACACTCTATTTTAATGTGTGCCTGATCCTCTTCTTTACAGCAAACAATCTGATCAGGCAGAAAAGAAAAAAAGCGGCGAGTGTTGCAGCGGGTATTGCTATGTTCCAAATCGTATTTTTCGTCTGGGCATTTTGGATGGTCAGCTGAATTGGGAAGGCGCTTTGCTTTTATGACAATGTCTGTCAGTTATGCCATAATGATGGCATTTTCATTTTTACAAACCAAGTCCGGCTGACGAAATAAAAAAATTAGAAAAAAGCAGGTAACTATGCCAGAAACAAAGTTACCTGCTCTTTTTTAGGAAATTTAATGAATTTCCTATTTATTGTCTTGCTCAAACAATTCTACCGGTCCCCATTCACGCAATTCATAATCTTCTATCCGGAAGAAGAATTCTGTAATATAGCCAGCTTCGCTCATCTGTTTAAATTCGGCGTTTCCGTGCTCATCGGTCTTGACGTCGGTGTAATCAATGAACAGCCAGGATATCCCGTCGGTGGATTCGTCGGGGTTTTTGTCAAACTTGTAATCGTCGATTGCGATTTTCCGGCCGGCTGCTACCTTTCTTATGTCTTCTGCCGAGCAGAGTAGTCCCTCTTTCCATACGCCTTCTAGTTTTTGCGCGGCGTCTATGAGTGCATTGACATAGTTTTCCGGTGAATCATGGGTGAAAAAGTCAGAATTCTGTATTGGGATCAGTTGCTGCCGGATCTGCCAGACCTGACTCTCATGGGAGAGTGTCTCATCAATCTGAAGGGTGACACTTTTTGATACGGATCCATTCTTTACATTGGCTGTCTCATGTTTGTAAGTGAGCTCCAAAAGCATACAGGTCGTGTTTTTCATGCGTCCGTCAATCTCGACTTGTCCGCCGCTTTCACTTGTTCCGTAGGTAACGGTAAATGTCCCGTCTTTTTCTGCCGAAATCTGGGCGTCCTCTTGTTTTCCATTCAACGTTACGGTGCATTTTAACCAATGTCCAAAGTCATTAAATACTTTGTTGCCCCCGACGGCATAGGTGATCGTTCCGCCGGCAAGAATGAAAATACACATAGCGATAGAGGCTGCGGCTGCTTTTGTTACATGTAGTTTTCGTTTTTGTTTTTTTGTTTTTTCCATATTGATCAGCTCCTTTCGTTTTTCGTCTGATAATCTGATGTTTGAAAATGTGTCCTGAACCAGTTTTCGATTATTCATCCCGCCACACTCCCTTCATTTTTTCTTTTAATAATGTTCTGGCCCGCATGAGCCTTGTCTGCAAAGTAGATTCCTTCACTTTCAGGATATTAGCTATTTCCCGGATGGAATATTCCTCATAGTAGTATAAGTAGACGACATGGCGGTACTTGGCTGGCAGTTCCATGACTGCGTAATACAGATCGCTCTGTTCTGGAGGCATTTTTCCAGCGCTGTACGGGAAAGCATCCAGGCTTTGCGTCCTTTGCCGCCACGGGGAAGTAAATAAGGAATGGCATTCATTAAGTGCTACCCGGATGAGCCAGTGTTTCTGATGCTCTTCGGAATCGAATGCTTTTTTGCGCTGAAGAAGTTTGAGGAATGTGTTTTGCACCATATCCTCTGCATCTTGCTGGTTTTTGCATTCATTGAGTGCGATGCGAAAAACCATATCTGCATATTGTTTAACTGAATTTTCATATTCTTCGCCGGACATCGGAAACCTCCTTATCGTTTTCTTCTGAAAAGCTTTTCACTAGTAATACGGAATTAGCAGGGAAAATATCTCATTTTTTTAAATTATAATAAATTTCTTTGTCTGCTGCATCAAAAGCTGCGTTATAGTTAGTGTTCCAAAAACTATAATTGCAAAAAGAAACGTCTAATGGTATAATGTCATATGACATTCACAAGAGGAGGGACTCGCACGTATGAAACCAGAAATGATACTTTTTGATTATGGACAGACGCTTGTCAACGAGGAGAAATTTAATCCGTTAAAGGGTGATCAGGCGCTGTTAGACCGGGCGGTGAAAAATCCCAGGCAGGCGGGGCTTCGGGAGATACAGCAGATAGCGGGGGAGATAACAAAAAATATCGCCGATGCTTTTCCAAATGGAGGCCGCAGCCATCAGCCGCTGGAGATAACGAATGACTGTTTTAACCGTTATCTATATGAGTATTTGGATTTAGAGTTCGATCTGACTCCGGCGGAGATGGAGGAGATTTTTTGGAACCATTCGGCGTCGGGAGTTCCGACAAAACATATCGAAAAACTTCTTGCTTTTTTGCAGCAGGAGGGGATCCGGTTCGGCGTGGTAAGCAATATGATGTTCCGGGGAGAGACATTGGAGAAGAAGTTGAAGGGGCTGCTTCCAGATTTTTCGTTTGAATTTATTATTACATCAAGTGATTACATATTTCGTAAGCCACACCCCATGATTTTTAAAATGGCGTTGCATAAAGCGCGGCTAGAAGCGGATAAAGTATGGTTTTGCGGGGATGATCTGTTAGGAGATATACAGAGTTCTTATGAGGCTGGTATGAAACCGATCTGGTATTCGGTATGTGTGGACGAGGATCATCCTGTGCAGACCAATGTTCCCTATGAAGAGATCACAGACTGGAAGCAGTTGATCGAAATGATCCAGAGGAGTTAACGTTAGGCGTTCTAAAGGCAAAAGGAGGTCGAACATGGCGTCGAGGCTGATGCACTATATCGTCGGATCGCAGGTGATGAAACGGATCCGGCTGCAAAACACTGACCGCTTCCTGTTTGGAAATATGCTGCCGGATTGTGTGGACGGCCCCGGCGGGAGAAGTGGGCCGAAGGAGCGGTCGCATTTTTGGGAGCGCGAGGAGGAAACTTGCAGGAAAGGGAATAACTGGAACTGGTTTTGGCATAAGTACGAGGCGTTTCAGGACGATGAGTTGTATCTCGGATATTTTTGCCATCTTGTGACGGATGCGGTCTGGGGGATCGATGTGTATATGCCGATGAAACGAAAAAACATCGACCGGCTGAAAACCGTCAATACACTGTATAAGGACTACCACAGGATGAATGAGCTGCTGCGCAGGAAGTATGCCCTAGAGGAGCCTGTTATGTCCTGGCTGGAACATGGCATTGAGGAGGCGGAGAAGTCATTCTGGGATGAGTATTATAAAGAGTTATTAGAAGATTTTCACGAAGATACTGGCGCGGAAAAAGAAGATCTGGAAATCATGGACTATGACCGTGTCGTATCGTTTATCGAACATGCCGTATCGGTTTGTACGGAAGAGATCGAGGCGAAACGGGACGGCCATCCGGGGCGTGAGCCGGGAGATTTTTACCGATCGTGGAAAAAGTAAGGGAATGTGTGTCCAGCCTTTCTGGAAGGCATAGATTTGAGAGGAGTGGTTGTTCATGCGGAATATGTTGCGTTACATTGTATTTATTTGTTTCTGCTGTTTTCTTTTCAATGGGTGTGGACAAAATGAGGAGCCGCTGGCAGCTGATCTGACCGAAGAGAACAGGAAGGAGCCAGCAGAGGTTGCCAATTTTAATCATAAACTGGATGGATATAAACCTCGGAAGCAGAAGTATAATTTCTATTTTACATATAAAACCGTTCATCCGTGGTGGGATGCGGTTGCCCTCGGTATAGAGGATGCGGCGAAACAGTTTGAGGAACTCGGGGTAACGATCGATTATGAGTATCTGGCGCCGGAGGAAACGTCCGCTGGGGATCAGGTCAGGCGTCTTTTGGATGCCGCTTCCCGGAATTTTGATGTGATCGGTGTCGATGTGGCAGATGTCGGCATGGTTACGCCAGTGATCAACAAGCTGATGAAAGATGGCAAAAAAGTGATGACATTTTCCAGTTCCGACGCTGGGAAAGAGGACGGATGCAATCGGATCGCCTATGTAGGAAATACCCATAATTATGAAGATGGCGTGGATCTTACGGAGGCCCTGTGTAAGAAACTTGGATATCAGGGAAAAGTGGCGGTCCTCGTAGGGACAAAGGGAGCGCCGTGCCATGAGGACAGGGCGCTCGGTGCGCAGGATGTGATCGCGAAGTACGCGGGAATGGAACTGATCGGAAAGGCATACGACGAAGATAGCGAACAAAAAGCATATGAAATTACAAAAGGTTTTTTAGAGGAGTACGACGATCTGGCGGGGATCGTCTGCTGTAATATGAGCAATCCGGTCGGCGCCGCGAGGGCGGTTACGGAAGCCGGACGCGGGAGTGGGATCGTCATTGTCGGAATGGATCATGACCAGGAAGCGCTGCATTATCTCCGTGAGGGAGTCATTTACGCGCTCGGCGTCCAGGATTGCTATTCGATCGGTTTTGATACCGTACAGGTGGCGGTCAGGATCGCCGACGGAGGGCTTGCTGGTGAGGCGTTTCCCGAAAAAACAGAGGAATTGACAACGATCATTTATCAGGATCGCGCAGCCGAGATGCTGCAGGTTTTATACGGAGAAATAGAGTAAGAATGAAGATGGGAGACAGGTCATGGAACGATTAAAATATAGCGGTATGGATAAGAAACAAAAGAGAAGAACGATCACTGCCGTCATAGTCGGCGGGGGTATTATTGCATCCATCCTTCTCCTCACAACGATCTGGGTTTCGAACAGCGCGAGAACGGGTACGAGCGAGGCCGTGAACCGGGTCAGCGAATTCTATTTGGAGGAACTGGCCGGGCGGAGGGCGCAGGTTGTTTCGGAGGAGTTAAAGAATAAGATCAAGAACATAAACAGTGCGCTCGATTTATTAAGGGAATCCAGCATGGAATCGCAGGAGAGCCTGCGAAACTTTTTGGGAATGGTAAAAAAACTTTACAGCGTTGAAAAATTTGCTCTTGTTGATGAGAGTGGTATCGTGTATACGGAGCACAGCACGGCATCGGGACTGAGCCAGTACAGTTTTTTGTCGGAAGAACTGACCGGGCCGGTGATCCGCACGGCGAATCTGTATGGGGCAAAAAAGCAGGTGATCCTCGCAGTTCCCGTGAAGGATATCTCGTTTCAGGATACTATGGAAAAGCGTATCCCGATCAAGGTCTGCTTTATCCAGATCAATATTGACGAGATGCTGAGCTCGCTTACACTGCAGACGAACCAGAATGAGACGTACTGCAATTTGTTTTATCATAATGGCGAGAGCCTGACGAAGAATGACTTTGGTAATTTTAAAGCGGGCGGTAATCTGCTTTCTGAGTTGAAAGATGCTCAAATGGATTACGGATTCAGCTATGAAGAGATGGAGCAGGACTTTATGGGCGGAAAACCCGGGCAGTTTTCGTTTACGTATAGAGGATATCAGGAGGCGCTCTGTTATGTTCCGGTCGAGGGCACGAACTGGATGATGACGATCCTCATCCGTGACAATGTTTTAAGCGAACAGATCAGTTCCATCAGTACGGGAATGATGCAGCGAGGGGTTGTCCAGATCGTTATAACGGTCATTGCGATGATTCTTGTATTTGCCGTCCTGATCTCCCAGTACAAAAAGAATGCCAGGTTTTTGCTGGAACAGGAAAAGGCAGATGGAAACCGGATCCGTCACGCCTATGCGCAGATCGAGAGGGAACAGACGGCGATGCAGAACATCCATAAGGCACTTGGTTCTGGGCTTTGGAGTATGGAGTTTAACGAAAAAGCGGAACTTGTATGTTGTACGTGGTCTGAGGTTTTCCGGGAAATGGTCGGTTACGGGAGCGAAGAGGAGTTTCCGGATCAGTTGGACTCGTGGTCGGATCTTCTGCATGACGACGATCGGGAGTGGGTGCTGGAGGAGTTCTGGGATACGGTTAGGGATTACTCCGGGGAGAAAACATATGACGTGGAGTACCGTCTCCACACGCGGCATGCCGGGTGCCGGTGGTTCCATGCGGCAGGGCGTCTGTCCAGACGGGAGGACGGTTCCCCGATCACCTTTGTGGGTCTTTTTATCGATATTGACGACGAGAAGAGAATGGAGGAACGTCTGGAGCGGCAGACGAAAGATCTGCAGGATGCGCTGGCAGCAGCCCAGCACGCGAACCGGGCGAAGACGACGTTCTTAAACAATATGTCCCATGACATACGGACGCCGATGAACGCGATCATCGGTTTTACGTCGCTGGCGGCGACGCATATAGATAACCGGGAACAGGTGCAGGATTATCTGTCGAAGATTTCTACTTCGAGCAATCATCTGCTCAGCCTGATCAACGACGTGCTGGATATGAGCCGCATTGAGAGCGGGAAGGTGAAGATCGAGGAGAAGGAGACATCGCTGCCGGAAATCATGCACGATTTAAAAACGATCGTGCAGTCAGATATCACATCGAAACAGCTCGAGTTTTATATCGATACGGCTGATGTGGTGAATGAGAATGTACTATGTGATAAACTGAGGCTCAATCAGGTCCTTTTGAACCTTCTCAGCAACGCGATGAAGTTTACGAAACCGGGCGGTATGGTGAGCGTCCGCATCGTGCAGAAGGGGAATGCGGCGGATGGTTTTGCCTCGTATGAATTTCAGATCAAGGACACGGGGATCGGCATGAGCAAGGAGTTTATGGAGCATGTATTTGAGCCGTTTGAGCGCGAGCGGACGAGTACGGTGAGCGGGATACAGGGAACGGGACTAGGCATGGCGATTACGAAAAATATCGTGGACATGATGGGTGGGACGATCTCAGTTGCCAGTGAGGAAGGGAAGGGAACGACCTTTACGGTATCGCTGCAGTTCGAAACATGCTCCGGTCCGGTCAGACAGGAAGAGATTCCCGAACTCAGGGGGCTTCGGGCACTTGTGGCCGACGATGACTTTAATACGTGTTCGAGCGTGACGAAAATGCTTACGACCATTGGGATGCGCCCGGACTGGACGACGTCCGGAAAAGAGGCAGTACTGCGCACGAAACTGGCGATTGAACAAAACGATGGGTATGCGGCATACATTATCGACTGGCTCATGCCCGATATGAACGGCGTTGAGGTGGTGAGACGGATCCGCGGCATCATCGGGGAGGATAAACCGATCATCATATTGACCGCCTATGACTGGTCAGATATTGAAGAAGAGGCGAGAAAAGCAGGTGTGACGGCCTTTTGTTCCAAACCGATCTTCCTGTCTGAGCTAAGGGAGGTATTGGAATCTCCGTATACGGTTTCGGATAAGGAGTCCGCCGTTTCGCAAGAACATTCGTCCCTGCAGGGGAAGAAGATCCTTTTGGTCGAGGACAATGAGATCAATCAGGAAATCGCGGTGGAAATCCTGCAGTCAGTTGGCTTTATCATGGATGTGGCGGAGGACGGGGCGGTTGCCGTGGAAAAGATGAAAGCGGCGAAACCAGGCCAGTATGACCTGATCCTCATGGATATCCAGATGCCGGTCATGGACGGATATGAGGCCACGAGACAGATCCGGGCGCTCCGGGATCCTGCGTCGGCAAACATCCCCATTATCGCGATGACTGCCAACGCGTTTGATGAGGACAGAAAGGCGGCGTTTGATGCTGGTATGAACGGGCATGTCGCGAAGCCTTTTGATACAAAAAAATTGATGGAACTGTTAACGGATATTTTAGTAAAAGAAGGAGAATGACGATGGAAAGAGAAACAAAATGTATTCAGGCAGGATATGAACCGAAGAATGGTGAGCCGAGGATGATCCCGATCATACAGAGCACGACATTCAAATATGAGACGAGCGAGGATATGGGCAGGTTATTTGATCTGGAGGCGTCGGGATACTTTTATACGAGACTGCAGAATCCTACGAACGACTATGTGGCCGCGAAGATCTGCGCGCTGGAGGGTGGTACGGCGGCGATGCTCACTTCTTCCGGGCAGGCGGCTTCGTTTTACTCGGTATTTAACATATGCAGCGCGGGTGACCACGTCGTTTCTTCCTCAGCGATCTATGGCGGTACGTATAATTTATTCGCGGTCACGATGAAACGGATGGGGATCGATTTTACGTTTGTCGATCCAGATTGTTCGGAAGAAGAGCTGGAACAGGCGTTCTCCCCGAATACAAAAGCGGTATTCGGGGAGACGATCGCGAACCCGGCGCTGACCGTACTTGACATCGAGAGGTTTGCGAATGCGGCTCATGCGCACGGAGTACCGCTTATCGTGGATAATACATTTGCTACGCCGATCAACTGCCGTCCGTTTGAGTGGGGCGCCGATATCGTGATGCACTCGACGACGAAATATCTGGACGGCCACGATGCCTCGGTCGGGGGCTGTATCGTGGATTCCGGCCGTTTTGACTGGTTTGCGCACGCGGACAAGTTTCCGGGCCTGACGACGCCGGATGAATCGTACCACGGAATCACATATGCCGAGAAATTCGGGTTGGAAGGAGCTTTTATCACAAAGGCGACCGCGCAGCTCATGCGGGATCTCGGTTCGATCCAGGCGCCGATGAACGCGTATCTTTTGAACCTCGGCCTGGAATCCCTCCACGTCCGTATGCCGAGACACTGCGAGAACGCGCAGAAGGTGGCGGAATTTTTAGAGGCGCACGACTGTGTGGAATGGGTGAACTATCCGGGACTTCCGGGAAATAAATACTATGAGAGGGCGAAAAAGTATATGCCGGATGGAACGTGCGGAGTCGTCTCGTTTGGCGTAAAGGGCGGCCGGAGTGCCGCGGAGAAATTTATGGCTAAACTGAACGTCGCGATGATCGCGACGCATGTCGCCGATGCCCACACCTGTATCCTGCATCCGGCATCCGCGACGCATCGGCAGATGAACGATGAGGAACTGAAAGCGGCCGGTGTCGGACCGGATCTCGTGCGGTTATCTGTGGGGATTGAGAATGTGAATGATATCATCGAAGATCTGGCGCAGGCGCTGGAGGCTTGCCGGGCATAAAAAAAATAGGGAGCGGGCCGGATGGCCTGCTTCCCCATATCGATCACTCTAAATCCAGGAAACGCATCTTTTCAGGTTTTTTCTTTGGCGTATCCCCGATGTAAGCGCCCTGTATATTTTTCGTGTGGACGCAGTTCGCGCAGTAATTTCCAAAACGGATCGCCGTTCCGCAGCTTTTACAGTGAATAAAGGTAGTGGAATTTTCAGGGATCTCCACTTTTCCCAGCCGGAGGAATTCCCCAATCCTAGATCGGCGCACGCCGGTATTGGCGGCAAGGTCGATGGCATTCGTCGGCCCGTGTTCATTCAGGTATTTTTTTACTTTTCCGAAATCGTTAAGCTGTTCTGCGCCGCATTTATCACAGACATATAATCCGCCGTGTTTATATTTCATTAAAATATCGCAATTGGGACAAACAAAATTTGCGTCATCGGAATAAAGGGCAGCTTTCCTTATCAGTTTCTTTTCCTGCTGTACCATTTGATCAACTCCTTTAAAAGTAAACTCCTCTTCTATTTTACTAGAAGAAAATAGAAATTGCAATAGGAATTTCGTATTCCGAACAGGTTGCAAGGCTGCCTTGTCAGTTCAGATTCCTATTGTTTTTACCCGATAAAAATGATACAATGATTGTTAGTGCAAATGAACAGCGGTTTTATGAGCCATATAGTTTGAGTGAATGACATATATTTTACAGAAATGAGGTATCTTATGACAACGAGTGAAAAAGCCCTTGCTTTACATAAGGAATGGAACGGAAAACTGGAAACAGCGCCGAAGTGCCGTGTGGCTTCGAGAGAAGACCTGGCGATCGCCTATACGCCGGGAGTGGCTGAACCGTGTAAGAAGATCGCGGAACATAAGGAAGAGGCGTACCGTTACACGATCAAGTCGAATACGGTGGCGGTCGTTTCGGACGGGAGCGCCGTGCTCGGACTCGGAAACATCGGCGCGGAGGCGGCGATGCCTGTCATGGAGGGAAAAGCAGTCCTGTTCAAAGAGTTTGGCGGAGTCAATGCGTTTCCGATCTGTCTGGACACGCAGGATACCGAAGAGATCATCCGCACGGTCGTAAACATCGCTCCGGCGTTTGGAGGTATCAATCTGGAGGATATTTCGGCGCCGCGGTGTTTTGAGATTGAAACCCGGTTAAAAGAACTGTTGGATATCCCGGTTTTCCATGATGACCAGCACGGCACGGCGATCGTTGTACTTGCCGGGATCATCAATGCGCTCAAGGTGACGGGAAAGAAAAAAGAGGACTGCCGGATCGTGGTGAACGGCGCGGGGTCGGCCGGCATCGCCATCAGCAAACTGCTGTTATCATATGGGTTTTTGCATCTGATCCTCTGTGACAAGGTGGGAATTCTGAACCAGCAGACGCCCGGGCTGAACTGGATGCAGAAAGAGATGATGGAAGTAACAAATCTGGAAGGAAAAGCGGGAAGTTTGGCGGATGCCCTCGCGGGGGCGGACATTTTTGTCGGCGTATCCGCGCCGGGCATCGTGTCGCCGGAGATGGTCGCTTCGATGAACCGGGACGCGATCCTGTTTGCGATGGCAAATCCGGTGCCGGAGATCATGCCAGATGAGGCGAAAAAAGCCGGGGCAAGAGTTGTCGGGACCGGGCGCTCGGATTTTCCGAACCAGGTGAATAATGTCGTGGCGTTCCCCGGTATATTCAGGGGAGCACTGGAGGGAAGGGCTCCTCAGATTACAGAGGAAATGAAACTCGCAGCTGCGCTTGCCATCGCGTCGCTCGTTCCAGACGAGGAGCTGAGTGAGGATCATATTATGCCGGAGGCCTTTGATCCCAGGGTGGCAGACGTCGTGAGCGCCGCCGTCAAGGAGCATATCGGTGAATAAGTGGGGAGATAAGCCCTATCATTCCCTGGATTTTGAGATGAAGAAACGATTCGGGGAAAAAGTTTATAAGATCGCGCTTGCCGGAGGCATGACCTGTCCAAACCGGGACGGCACGGTCGGACGGGGCGGCTGTATCTTTTGCAGCGGCAGTGGTTCCGGCGATTTTGCAGCCCCTCCGGCAGATTCTGTAACCGAACAGATTGACCGCGGTATCGCGGGTATTTCTGCCCGCAAGCAGGTGGGAGATCGATTTATCGCCTATTTCCAATCCTTTACAAATACATATGCCCCCGTGCCCGTCCTTCGGCCGTTGTACGAGGAAGCCATCCGGCATCCGCACGTAGCGATGCTGTCGATCGCGACAAGGCCGGACTGTCTGCCGGATGAAGTATTGGAGCTTTTATCCGAATGCAGCCGGATCAAACCGGTGATGGTCGAACTCGGCCTGCAGACGATACATGAGGGGTCGGCCGCCTTGATCCGCCGGGGATATCCGCTGGATGTGTATGACACAGCGGTGGAAAACCTGAAAGAGCGGGGGATTGAGGTCGTTACCCATGTGATCGCCGGCCTTCCGTATGAGACGCGGAATGATTTTTTGGAAACGGTTTACCATGTGGGGAATTCGGGGAGCGACGGGATCAAACTGCAGCTTCTCCATGTGTTACGAGATACCGATCTGGCGTCGATGTATGAGAATGGTGAGTTCGAGGTGCTGACGATGGAGGACTATATCGAAACGATCGTTGCCGCTCTTTCTATTTTACCGGAACAAGTGGTGGTCCACCGGCTCACGGGAGACGGACCGGGGGATCTTTTGATCGCCCCGATGTGGAGCCGCCGGAAACGGGAAGTGCTGAATGGGATCCACAGGCAGATGAAGAGCCAGAATGTGTGGCAGGGAAAAGAAAGGAACCGCTATGTCCATGAAAGAAGCCATTACCATCTATAAACTTATCGTGTTATATACCTTGAACCGCATCGAGTCGCCGCTGACGCTCGGATTTGTAGCGGACTATGTGATCGATCACGGATACACCAATTATTTTAACGTGCAAAATGCGTTTGCCGAGCTGCTCGACGCGGAACTGATCGCCTGTTCGCAGACGTATAACACGTCATACTATACGATCACGGAAGCGGGGCGGGAAACGCTGGAATTATTTTATACGAACCTGTCCCATGAAATACGGGCGGAGATCGACCAGTATCTCCGGGAAAAAAATTATCAGATCATCGACCGCACGGCGATCGTGAGCGACTATACACGCCGCAGCAACGGTGATTATGTCGCTTCCTGTATGCTTGTTGAAAAAAATGAGGTATTGTTCCAGGTAGACATCGCGGTTCCTTCCGAAGAGGATGCGGTCAAAATATGCAATAATTGGCGTGGAAGCAGCAGTGAATTGTATTCTACAGTTGTAACATCCCTGCTGAAATGAGGGGAAACGGAAAAAAGACTTGTGCTTTTTGTGTAAAATGTTACAATAGATAATATATGCAGAACGAACCGTTCATAAAATGGAAAGAAAGAAGCGGCAGAATAGGACTGTACATATAGGTTCATGTTCTGCGCGGAAAAGAGGGAAAACATGACATTGGAACAGGCGAAAACAAAACTTTCGGACGCAGGACAGGAACACTTGCTGCGGTACTATGACGAGTTGAATGAGGAACAGAAGGAAAATCTGCTGCGCCAGATCGAACACTTGGATATGGAATTACCTAAAATGGTGGAGAACGGGGTGAAAGAAGCGGAGAGAGGCGTGCTCGCCCCTTTGGGAGCGATCACGCTGGACGAGATTGATAAAAAGCGTGAATGTTATGAAAATTCGGGGATACAGGCGATCCAGGAGTGCAAGGTGGGCGCTGTTTTACTGGCCGGGGGCCAGGGGACGAGATTGGGACTGGACGGCCCGAAAGGAATGCTGAATATCGGAGTGCACAAAGAATTGTTTTTATTTGAGCGGCTCGTCGGTAACCTGATGGAGGTCGTGGAGAAGACCGGAGCATGGATCCCTCTTTTTATTATGACAAGTGAAAAAAATAATGAC
>CAJTTQ010000011.1:6224-12739 GCA_910579145.1 uncultured Eubacterium sp. | reverse complement strand
TACGGTTTCCTTTTTTAAGGAGAAAAATTATTTTGGCTATGATCCGCGGTATGTATTCTTTTTTGTCCAGCAGATGGCGCCCTCTGTCAGCTATGAGGGGAAATTCTATATGGAGGAAAAGGGTAAGGTATCCACTTCGCCGAACGGAAATGGTGGATGGTTTGTCTCCCTCGTAAAAGCGGGGCTTTTGGATCAGGTGAGGGAATTCGGCGTCGAGTGGCTGAATGTCTTCGCGGTGGACAACGTTCTTCAGAAGATCGCTGACCCGGTATTTGTAGGAGCTGTACTGGAAAATAAGTGTGTCTGCGGGGCGAAGGTCGTGGCGAAGGCAGACCCGAATGAGAGAGTTGGCGTCCTGTGTCTGGAGGATGGCAAGCCGTCAATTGTAGAATATTATGAGATGACGGATGAGATCATTCATTCACGGGATGGGGAAGGGAAGCTCCTCTACAATTACGGTGTGATCCTGAATTATCTGTTCCAGGTGGATACACTTGTAGAAATAGTGGAACAACATTTACCGCTTCATGTGGTGGAGAAAAAGATTCCCTATATAAATGAGGTTGGTGAATATGTAAAACCAGAGCAGCCAAATGGTTATAAATTTGAAACACTTGTGCTTGATATGATACATCTGATGGATAACTGCCTGTCCTTTGAGGTGGAACGGGACAAAGAGTTTGCGCCGATCAAAAACGCGACGGGGGTAGATTCTCTGGAGAGTGCGAGAAATCTTATGAAAAAGAATGGAATCTCATTTTAGGAGAGAAAGGAAAGTGGAATGAATTTACAAAACATGTCTTTAAAGGAACTTCGGGAATTGGCTAAGGAAAAAGGAATCAAAGGTATATCCGGCTTGCGGAAAGCGGAACTTTTACAGGAGATCGAGAGACAGATCGGCGGCGGAGCGCAGGCGGAGTCCGATGGAGGAAAGAAAGAGGCGAAAAAGGCAGGAAGGCCAAGGACGGAGTCAAAGGCAGAACACACGAATGCGGACAGGGCGCCGGGCATGAAACCGAAAGCGAAAAATGAGGATCACAGCAAACAGACGTATACGTATGTACCAAATCACGATGACCGATTCCGCGCGCGGCAGCAGCCGGGCGGCAGTGGAAGATATGAAAACCGCCAGGACACGAGGAGTGAGAGGCGGTACGAGCCCAGGCAGAATACCGTGTCAGAGCCGCCGGGCGGCAGTGGAAGATATGAAAACCGTCAGGATATGAGGAACGAGCAGCGGTATGACGCGAGATCAAATACTGTGGCAGAGAAGCCGGCATACCGGCAGCAGCCGGGCGGCAATGGAAGATATGAAAACCGTCAGGATACGAGGAGTGAGAGGCGGTACGAGTCCAGACAGAATACCGCGGCAGAGCAGCCGGGCGGCAATGGAAGATACGAAAACCATCAGGACACGAGGAACGAGCAGCGGTATGAGACCAGGCAGAATACCGTGTCAGAGCCGCCGACATACCGGCCGTTAGAGGAGGTAGAAAAAGCGGGGCTGATCACGATCGCGAAAGACCGGCATGTGACCGACGTACATCCGACCGAGATGAAAGAGTTAGACAGCGGCATTACGAAAAAAGGTATTTTGGAAGTGATGTCCGAAGGATATGGGTTTATTCGCTGTGATAACTTCCTGCCGGGCGAAAATGACGTGTATGTCTCTCCCGCGTTTCTCCGGCGCTTTGGCCTTCGTACCGGAGATATCATCGAGGGGAACCTGCGTGTCAAGACACAGAACGAGAAATTCAGCGCACTTCTTTACATGAAACGGGTCAATGAGCGCAAGATCACATATTTGGCCCATCGAAATAAATTTGAAGATCTCACACCTATTTTTCCGAACGAGAGGATCCATCTTGAAACTCCAAATGCCGGCGTGTCTATGAGAATGCTGGATCTTATTTCCCCGATCGGGAAAGGACAGAGGGGTATGATCGTTTCCCAGCCGAAAACAGGAAAGACGACGCTGATGAAGCAGGTTGCCAGCGCCATTACGAAAAATTATCCGAAGATGCACCTGCTGATCCTCCTGATCGATGAGCGTCCAGAAGAGGTGACAGACATCAAGGAATCCATCGAGGGAGAGCGCGTGGACGTCATTTACTCGACCTTTGACGAACTTCCGGAAAACCACCGCAGGGTTTCCGAGATGGTGATCGAGCGCGCCAAGCGCCTTGTCGAGGGTGGGGACGATGTGGTCGTGTTGCTTGACAGTATTACCAGGCTGGCAAGGGCATACAACCTAACGGTGACGCCGAGCGGACGAACACTTTCGGGTGGACTGGACCCGGCAGCGCTCCATATGCCGAAACGCTTTTTCGGCGCGGCGCGTAATATGCGGGAAGGCGGCAGCCTTACGATCCTTGCGACGGCGCTCGTGGATACGGGAAGCCGTATGGATGACGTGGTGTTCGAGGAATTTAAAGGGACGGGAAATATGGAAATTGTCCTCGACAGGCACTTGTCGGAAAAACGAGTATTTCCTGCCATTGATATACAGAAATCCAGTACGAGGCGGGAGGACCTGCTTTTGAGCCGGGATGAGCTGGAAGCCGTCTTTGTCATGCGCAAAGCGCTGGGCGGGAACTCCAATACGGAAGGAAACCTCGAGCAGATCATCAATCTGTTCCGAAGGACGAAAAACAATAAAGAATTCGTGGAAACGATAAAAAAAATAAAGCTTCATTGAAAAGTACTTGCATTTTATTGAAAAGCATGGTACAATGAAAAAGCCGTTTTTAAGAGAATGAAAATAGTTTAGAGAGGTGAAAATACATGAGAGAGGGAATCCATCCTGAGTACTATCAGGCGAAGGTTGTCTGCAACTGCGGAAATGAATTTGTGACAGGCTCGACGAAAGAGGATATCCATGTGGAAGTATGTTCCAAATGCCATCCGTTCTATACGGGACAGCAGAAGTCTATGGCAGCCCGCGGTGCGATTGATAAGTTTAACCGCAGATATGGCTTAAAATAAGTCTGTTCGGCTTTCAAAAGCAAATGACGAATGTATAATGGCTCCACAGGTCTCGGTATGTATGTAGGAAGAGAACTGCGGAGTTATTTCATATTGGCAATCATAGTTCTAAAATGAAACGAGGTTGGTTATGAGGTATTCGGGAATTGGCGGACAAGCAGTCATTGAGGGTGTTATGATGAAGGGCGCCGGGAAATATGCTGTTTCAGTGCGTAAACCGGACGGAGAGATCGAGACGAAGATCGATACGTATAAGAGTTTGAAAGACAAGTACGCCTTTTTGAGGGTTCCGATCATCCGCGGTGTTGTCTCATTTGCAGAGTCTGTCATTATGGGAATGAAGACGCTGAATTACTCTTCTGGCTTTTGGGAAGAAGAGGAGAACCGGTCTTCGGATAAGGAAAAAAAGGGGAAAAAAGAAGAACTTTTGATGGGACTAGCCGTCATGGCAGGGGTCATGCTGGCGATCGGCCTTTTTGTACTACTGCCCTTTTTCGTTTCGGAACTTCTTTCCTCCAAGATCCACTCTGTTCATGTCCGAGGACTGATCGAAGGAGTGATCCGGGTAGCCCTGTTCGTCGGTTATGTGAAAGCGATCTCTTATATGGAGGACATACGGCGCGTTTTTATGTACCACGGAGCAGAGCATAAATGTATCAACTGCATCGAACATGGGTATGAACTGACGGTGGAAAATGCCGCCAGACAGACGACGGTACACAAAAGATGCGGCACCAGTTTTATGCTCGTTGTCATGTTTGTGAGCATATTGCTGTTTATGTTCATTTCGGTATCGAATATGTGGGTCCGTATGGTGTTTCGTATTCTTCTCATACCAGTGATCGCCGGTATTTCGTACGAATGTATCATGATCGCTGGAAAAAGTGATAACCCGGTGATCGGCATCCTCAGCAAACCAGGTCTCTGGCTTCAGTCTCTCACGACAAAGGAGCCGGATGGCGATATGCTGCAGGTGGCGATCGCGTCGGTGGAAGCGGTGTTTGACTGGAGAGCGTTTTTGAAAGAAGAGGAGGCCTTTGAACCGGCGGGACCGGTCTCTTCTGCGGAGCAGGCGGCGGCGAAAGAACCGGCGGCGGATGCGGAGCAGGCAGCAGAGGGAACATCAAAAAAAGGACAAGAGCAGGAACCGGAAGGATTTGAAGTGGTAGAGGTCGATCTCGAGGATGAGGAAGACGATGAGATCCTTCAGGCACTGGACCGCTATTTTGAAGACCCGGGTGTCCCGGATAAAGGGAATGAGACATGACGCTCAGGAGTCTGCTGGAATGGGGAGAGGGCCAGCTCGTCCTCTCGGATGTGCCGGAGGCGGCGTTGTGCGCGTGGTATCTTCTTCAGGCCTGTTTTGACGAAAAGCTGGACAGGAGCCGCTACTTTCTGCGGAGAGAGGAAGAGGTGTGTGCCGGTACGAAAAAGAAGTACGAGGCGTACATCGAGAAGCGCAGCCGGCGTGTGCCGCTGGAGTATATCACCGGATATACGGAATTTATGGGACTTCCATTTGAAGTGGATGAACATGTGCTGATTCCGAGACAGGATACGGAAACGCTCGTGGAGATCGTTTACCCGATGTGCGGGGGAGAGAGGGTTCTTGACCTTTGTACGGGATCGGGATGTATCGGCCTCAGCATCGGTGTATGGGGAAAGCCGTCCCATCTGGTACTCGGGGATATTTCGAAAGAGGCTCTTTATGTGGCGCAGCGCAACCTCAAACGGTTCCGTGAGGGGGACGATTACCGCTACCACACGCCGACAGAACTTGTGCGCGGCGACTTATTTGAGAATATACGAGGTGTTTTTGATTGGATCGTGTCAAATCCGCCTTATATAGAATCTGAAACCATTCCGGGACTTATGCCGGAGGTCGCCCGGTTTGAGCCGGTGACGGCTCTCGACGGCGGCGTGGACGGACTTGCGTTTTACCGTGAGATCATCCGTCAGGCTCCGTTGTATCTGGCTGACCACGGAACGCTCTGTTTTGAAATTGGTCATCAGCAGGGTAGAGATGTGTGCGCGCTCATGCGCGGACGCGGGTTTGAGAAGATAGAAATTCGAAAGGATCTGGCCGGGAATGACCGGGTTGTTCTTGGTGTGATGGATCGAGGAAAGGTTGAGTGTGATGTTTGACAAATTGGAAGATACGCGGCTTCGGTACGAAGAGGTTCTAAATGAACTGAGTGAGCCAGATGTACTGAACGATCAAGACCGCTATCAGAGATTGATGAAGGAACAGGCAGATCTGGAACCGGTCGTGGCGAAATATGAGGAATATAAAGCGGCAAAAGACGGGATCGAGGACAGTCTGGCAATCCTGGACGAAGAAAATGACGAGGAAATGCGTGAACTCGCGAAAGAGGAGTTGAACGAGTGCAAGGCAAATGTCGAGACGATCGAACAGGAATTGCGTATCTTACTTTTACCGAAGGATCCCAATGATGATAAAAATGTGATCGTGGAGATCCGCGGCGGGGCCGGCGGTGACGAGGCGGCGCTGTTTGCCGCTGATCTGTACCGGATGTATTGTAAATACGCGGAGAGGAACCGCTGGAAGATCGACACGATGAATTCCAATGAAAATGGGATCGGAGGTTTTAAGGAGATCGTATTTATGATCAATGGCTCAGGCGCGTATTCCAAACTGAAATACGAGAGCGGCGTCCACCGCGTGCAGAGGATTCCGGCGACGGAGTCCGGCGGACGTATCCACACCTCTACGGCTACGGTGGCGATCATGCCGGAAGTGGAAGATGTCGAGGTGGAAATTGATATGAACGACTGTAAGTTTGACGTATTCCGCGCCTCGGGAAACGGCGGTCAGTGTGTCAATACGACCGACTCCGCCGTGCGGCTGACACATCTGCCGACAGGGATCGTGATTTCCTGCCAGGATGAGAAATCACAGTTGAAAAATAAAGATAAGGCGTTGAAAGTTCTGCGCGCGAGACTGTATGAACTAGAATGCGCGAAAGCACACGATGAGGAAGCAGAGAAGAGGAGAAGCCAGATTGGTACTGGTGACCGCTCTGAAAAAATACGAACCTATAACTATCCGCAGGGACGGGTGACCGACCATCGGATCAAACTTACACTGCACCGTCTGGATTCGATCATTGACGGTGACCTGGATGAGGTGATAGACAGTCTGATTGCTGCTGATCAGGCAATCCGTCTGAGCCGGTTAAACGAAGAGTAGACTACGGGATATTCCAACGAACCGGTGTATCAGCAGGCAAAATAAAACACGGAATTCGTGTATGGACACACGGAATCCGTGTATAAAATCCCCCTATTGAAACATTATAATGAAAGAAAAAGGTTATGAGGTGTACATTTATGCCAATAGATAATGTTTCGATCGGGAAGAAACTGAAAGAACTCAGGATGGGGAGAGAACTGACGCAATCCCAGTTGGCTGAAGTTCTCCATATGAACCAGCAGAGTATAAGCAGGTATGAAACGGGAGAGGCTCAGATATCGTATACGGATATGGTCAATCTTTCAAAGTATTTTGG
>CAJTTQ010000011.1:0-6214 GCA_910579145.1 uncultured Eubacterium sp. | reverse complement strand
TTTCCTCGGACTATTTTTTTGAAATGCAGACGGATGAGATCAAGGAAGACGAAGTGCGCTTGCTGGCATACTACCGCGCGATCAACGAAAAACTAAAACCTCAGGCACTAAATCTCTTCAAAACACTGGCAGATGAATTCCCGAAGGAAGATAAAAGGTTAGGTGAACGGTAAGGATGAGAGTGCTGATATTGGAAGATAATGAGAAAACGCGGAAGGCATTGGTGAAGATCGTTCGCTCGTGCACTCCCGATGGTGAAATTTGTGATTTTGGAAAACGGGCAGATGCCTATATGTGTGCATGGGAAAAGGAAATTGACCTGTTTCTGATCGATATCGTGCTGGAACCGGACAGGAAAAATGATAATTCAGGTATCGTTTTTGCGGATTCGATGAGAGAGCATGTGAAATACAGACTGACGCCCATCATTTTTATTACGGTATTATCCGGACTGGAGCCCCAGTTGTTAAAACGGGTACATTGTTATGATTATATAGAAAAGCCAATCGGCGACGGCGAAATCATCAAGAGGCGCATATCGGAGGTGATCGAGGGGATTACCTTTGGAAATAAGCATAAACAGCGCGAGTACATCCCGCTCCGTCATGACGGGATCGGATATATGGTGTACGTGGATGAAGTGATCTATTTTGCCAACCGGAGGGGAACTCTATACATATATACAGTAGATGATACGATTATCATACCAAATCTTTCGGCAAAAACTTTTTTACGTAAGATCAAACACACCTTGTTCCTCATGCCTACGTACGGTACGGCGGTAAATCCGAAGTATATCGACAGCATTGATTTCAGGAACAGGGAAGTGTATCTCAGAGGAACAGAAGATGTGGTGTCCATCGGTGGAAGGATGCTGAAGCAGTTTAGGGAGGCGTATATGGAATGGTGTGGTTAGATGCTGCCGCCGCGGTTGTCGCGAGTTTGTTTGAACTGGGCAGCGTACTTGTAATCCTATCCTCTTTTGCTGACAGAAGAAAAACAGGTCATTTGTTAAAACAGATTCTGCCCTGCGTGATCGTTATGGGTTGTATGGTGGCGATCAATTTCTTTCAGGCAAGTGAGTTTCTTTTGCTTGTCTGTTATGGGATGATCATACTGAACACATTTTGGTATTATCATTTTTCTGTTCCAGAGGGAGTATGTTATTGTGTGTTAGGGGTGATACTAGCTAGTATGCTTGAAATGATATTGTATGTACCAGTCTATTTGATCTGTAAAGGAAGCTGGTTGTGGCAGTGTATTCCTGTCTTGATCGGCATCCTGACACTCGCCGTATGCTTGTTGATACGGCGGCGGGGGTTTTTACTTCCGCTGAAGAATTTTAGCTGGTTCAAAGAAAATAATGGATGCGTAGCCATTGCCGTCATCGGCGGGATCGTATTTTTGACGATCCTGTTGTTTAAGAGCGGCGCAGGACTAAATTTTATGGAGGGAGCTTATTTCATATTAGCGGTTTTAGCCGTGTTATACGCGGTTTACAAGATTTCGATCTACCGTTATGAAATTAAGGTTAGAAAGGAATATGCTGAGGCCTATGCGAAGATGCTGGATCTGATACGGAGCCGGCAGCATAAATTTATGAATCAGATCGACGCGATCTATTCGCTGTTTGAGGTATATGACAATTATGACGATCTCGTTCGGGAGCAGGCGAGGGAATTAAAAGTCCTGGAGCATTACATGATGCCGAACCGCATTCTCGTGCTGGAACGGCCGCTGATCATAGGTCATGTCTATCAGAAAACATGCGAGGCGATGGATAACGGGATCGATCTGCAGCTCAATCTGACGTGCGGTCTGCAGGATTTGGAAATACCGGATGTCATGCTGATCGAGGTCATAGGAAACGTGCTGGATAATGCGATGGATGAGGTACTTCTTCGGAAAAAAGATGAAACAGTGTATCTGTCGATCTTTGAAAAAGAATCGTACATCTGTATCGAGGTTTGCAACGAGCACGAAAAAATCCCGCACTCTGTTTACCAGCAATTTTTTGAGGACGGGTATTCTACAAAAGGAAATGACCGGGGGATTGGACTCACCTATGTGAAAAAAATCGTAAAGAGATTTAAGGGGAGTATCGACGTCGGTAATGAGATGAAAAATGGGAAAAATTGTTTTTGCGTAAAAATTAGTTTTCCTATTTAAAAAATATGGATGAAATAATGCGGAATTTCACTAGAAAGGTACCGCCTGGTGAAATTCCGCATTTTTTTATGATTCCTTATCTGGATGTTTTGGCTCCCCGAAGAAGAGAAGGCTTGACCCTCTGCAGTAGAAAAAGGGGGTTAAAGCCACCGCAAGACTACAAAGTGATACGAGTGCCTTCTGTGCTGTTCTTTTCATGATGATCTCCTTTCTTATATATTTTGGCAGCGATCAGCTGCAATATTTGAAAAACGATTACCCAAAAAAATAAATTGCGAAAGGTAAAGGTTTCTTCACAGAGAAATAGGATAAAATAGAGGAATGTAACAGCGCTGCCTAAACTCATGTAAATCCGGTGCTGCCGTTTGGTAAGTTCCGGCCGGTTGTCAGATGTGACTGGCCCGGTAACAAAGAGGATGAGCGCTCCCGCAAGCAGGACGGCGTTCTGGATGGCCGGCGCGAGCTGGATCGTCCGCGAGGCAGCGATCGCTCCGAACAAAAAGAAAAAAGTAAATAAAAAGCAGCCCCAGTACGTGTCTAAGTGGATTCCCCCTGAAAAATTACGGATCGACAGTAATACGGCGATGGCTGCCAGATACTCGTTTCCCATATGTAAAAGGGAGAAGACCACATATAGGAGGATGAACTTACTGACTTCGTGCAGCAGGCACAAGTAGAGATAACGCAGTCGGGCAAGTTCTTTTTTTGTATATTTTTCGAGTAAGAGTTCTTTTATTTCCGCTTTCATGCTGTACTCCATCCATGTGTTCTGGATCCATGATCCGGTTTTGTCCTGTTCTGATCGTAAGTTTACCACGTTGAGAAGGAAAGAGGGTGATTTTTGACAGGAGAGCATTTCGTTTCATTGGTTGTGTCATATTTTGTCGAATGATGTCGAATTATGTCACATTAGTAAAAAATCTACATACTTTATGGAAAAAAAAGGGTGCTACGGAACAATAGTGGTATAATTAACTAGATTACATAAAAAGTTGATAGAGCAAGGAGTGGTATCTCTTGGGTGATAAAAGTAAAGAATCAGTAGGTTCGCGTGTCAGGGAATTAAGGGAAGAACGGGGGTATTCACGGGAAGGACTGGCGGAGAGCGCGGATATCTCCGTAAAATTTTTATATGAGATCGAGACGGATAAAAAAGGGTTTTCCGCACATACACTAATGAAACTTGCCGAGGCGCTGGGAGTGAGTACGGATTACATTATGATGGGCCATGCTAAAGCCAGCCATGTTTTGACTAGTCAAAGTGGGAATACAAAAACGGATGCGGCGATGGAAAGTAACCGTCCGAATACGCTGCAAGAAGTAGAGGAACTGCTTAAACTCGCCTACGAATGGATCAGGCAGGACGAAAGGTCATAAATCCAGTTACGGAAATGTCTGGAGCTGGATTTATGATCTTATCCTGGAAGGGAACAATAGGTTTTATCTGGCCCGTTTTTCCAGTTCGACCAAAGGAACCGGCAGGAGGGCGAGAACGGCTACCATAAACCACTGCATGTTTGTCAGCGTCGTCGTCTTGAATATGATCTGCAGGGCGGGCATTGTGATCACGGCACACTGCAGCGCGATACATAGAAGTACGCTGAGCAGAAGTTTTTTGTTTGAAAAGAACCCGATCTGAAACAGGGAGTTCGAACTGCGCATGTTCAGGGAGTGGATGAGCTGCGAGAGCGACAGTACGGCAAAACACATCGTGCTGCCGGCCTGATTCCCGCCGATCATATAGGCAAACAGCGCGAGTGACCCGATAAACATGCCTTCCACGATAATGGTGAACATGCCTCCGCCGCCGAACAGTCCTTTTGCCGCGCACACCGGCGGCTTTTTCATAATGTCTTGCTCCGGTGGTTCGAGTCCCAGGCAGATGGCCGGGAACGAATCGGTCACGAGATTGATAAACAAAAGCTGGACGGGCAGCAGCGGAGAAGCTTTTCCCAGCAGGATTGCCACGAAGATCGTCATGATCTCTCCGATGTTACACGAGAGGAGAAAATGAACGGCTTTTTTTATGTTCTGGAAAATACCGCGTCCCTCTTCTACCGCATCGACGATCGTCGCGAAGTTATCGTCCATCAAGATCATGTCGGCGGCATTTTTCGCCACATCTGTCCCCGACTTTCCCATCGCGCAGCCGATGTCTGCTTTTTGCAGCGCAGGGGCGTCGTTTACGCCGTCGCCGGTCATGGCCACGACTTCCCCGTTGTTCTGGAACGCTTTGACGAGCCGCACTTTATGCGCGGGTGATACGCGCGCGAAAACCGGATATTGATAGATGACGCGGGAGAGCTGCGTATCGCTGATGCCGTCCAGTTCGGCGCCGGTCATGACCTGGTCGGCGCTTTTGCATATCCCGAGTTTGGCAGCGATCGCGGAGGCCGTGACCTTGTGGTCGCCGGTGATCATAACCGGACGGATGCCGGCCTGCCGGCATTTTGTGACGGCAAATTCCGCTTCTTTTCTCGGCGGATCAATAAATCCGGCCAGGCCGATAAATGTCATATCTCTTTCGTAGGAGGCTTTGTCGCCGCGCAGATGGCTTCCGATGTCTTCCCGGCAGGCGATCGCGAGAACGCGCAGGGCATCGGCGGCGTAGGACATTGCCCTGTTGTCGATCTCACGTCGCAGGCCCGGCGTGAGCGGCCGTACCTGGCCGCCGATGAGGATGTGGCTGCACCGTTTCAGTAAGATCTCCGGTGCGCCTTTCGTAATACTCTGCGCACCCGATCCGGTTTCGTGGAACGTCGTCATCATCTTCCGCTTGGAGTCAAAGGGAAGCTCATCAAACAGACGGTATTTGCGGCACACGCTGTCCGTGTCGATCGAAAGTCCGGCGGCCCGTTCGAGAAGGGCCTGTTCCATCGGATCGATGCCGTGGTTGCACAGGGCAAAACAGGTAAAGAGTTTCTGCGGGGAATCCATCGTGTATTCCTCGGCTACCGTCATACGGTTTTCCGTGAGCGTGCCGGTTTTGTCCGAGCAGATGACCGTGGCGCTGCCGAGTGTTTCGACGGCCGGCAGACGCCGTATGATCGCGTTTCGCTTCGCCATGCGCTCGACGCCGAGAGAGAGCATAATCGTGACGAGCGCGGGCAGGCTTTCCGGGATCGCGGCGACCCCGAGGCTGACTGAAGTCATAAACATCGAAAAGACAGGTTGTTTATTTAAAATACCGATGATAAAAAGCGCGAAGCAGATCATGAGAGCCACCGTGCCCAGCACTTTTCCGGTATGGCTCAATTTTTTCTGGAGCGGCGTGTCAGGGGCTGACTCTTCGGAGATCATGCCGGCGATGTGGCCGAGTTCCGTGTTCATGCCTGTGGCTGTCACGATAGCTTTTCCGTGGCCGGACACGACGATCGTTCCCGAAAATGCCATATTTTTCTGTTCGGCGATCGGGACGGCATCGGTTCCGATCGGCGCCGTGATCTTTTCGATCGGGTGCGTCTCCCCCGTCAGCGTGGATTCTTCGATGGAGAGTCCCATGACGGAAATGATCCTCGCGTCAGCGGGGACGAGGTTTCCGGCTTCGAGGATAATGATGTCGCCGGGTACGAGGAGCGTCGAGTCGATCTGCTTCATCTCACCGTCCCGCACGACGAGGGCGAGCGGAGCGGACAGATTTTTCAGCGCCTCGAGGGAGTGCCTGGCTTTTGCCTCCTGAACGACGCCCAAAACCGCATTGATGATGATAATGGCCAGTATGATGGCTGGCTCGATGAAATCCACCTGATGTTCCAGCCACGAAACACCGAACGAAATGGCGGCTGCGATCAGTAGTGTGATGATCATAAAATCCTTAAACTGGTCAAAAAAGTTTTTTAGTATGCTGTCCTGCTTTTTTTGGACGAGCTGGTTTTTTCCGTATTTATTTAACAGCGAACCGGCTTTTTTTTCACTCAGGCCGTGTCCGGTATCGGTGTGGAGCTTTTGTTCAAGCATGGAAATGCTGCTCTGGTACCATTCCGTCGTTTTTTTCATGTCTGCTGTCCTAGTTTTTTCGTTACATCATTCTTATGATGAGTTGACT
>CAJTTQ010000010.1:33019-54126 GCA_910579145.1 uncultured Eubacterium sp. | reverse complement strand
TACGTTTGCTGCCTGTGGGCCTTTCTCGCCATTTACGACTTCGAATTCAACTTCGTCGCCTTCATCCAGAACTTTGAAGCCGTCCATCTGTAAAGCGGAAAAATGAACGAATACATCATTTCCTGTCTCGTCAGAAATAAAACCGAATCCTTTTTTGGCGTTAAACCATTTTACTGTACCTTTCATGTTGTTGCCTCCTAAAACTAAATAATTTATACAAATAAACAATAACACAAATATGTCCAAAAGTCAAAGGGTTTTTTAAAAGCTTGAAATTTGTTCCAAAATGTAGTATCATAAACATGATTATGCGTGTTCTACATTAAGGATAGAAGCGAGAGGATCGAAATGGTTTGCGCGTCAGGAAGCGCAGAAATGAGGTAAGTCATGAGTGATAAGTTAAAGGTAGGTATCCTGGGCGGTACCGGAATGGTAGGACAGAGGTTTGTTTCTCTTTTGGAAAACCATCCGTGGTTTGAGGTGGCGGCGATCGCGGCAAGTCCGCGAAGTGCCGGTAAGACATATGAGGACGCGGTCGGCGGGCGTTGGAAAATGCAGACTCCGATGCCGGAAGCAGTCAAAAAGATGATCGTAAAAAATGTAAATGAGATTGAAGAAGTGAGCAGCGCCGTGGATTTTGTGTTTAGTGCCGTAGATATGTCAAAAGACGAGATCCGAGAGATAGAAGAGTCATATGCCAAAGCGGAGGTGCCGGTTGTTTCCAATAACAGCGCGCACCGGTGGACGCCGGATGTGCCGATGGTAGTACCGGAAATCAACCCCGAGCATTTAGAAGTGATCGAGAGTCAGAAGAAACGGCTGGGAACGAAAAACGGTTTTATCGTCGTAAAACCAAATTGTTCGATCCAAAGTTATACGCCGGCGCTGACTGCCTGGAGAAAATTTGAACCTACACTTGTGGTAGCAACGACGTACCAGGCGATTTCCGGGGCGGGAAAGACCTTTAAGGACTGGCCGGAGATGGAGCATAACATCATTCCCTATATCGGCGGGGAAGAGGAAAAGAGCGAGCAGGAGCCGTTGCGTATATTTGGCAAAGTGGTGGACGGAAAGATCGAGAAGGCGCAGTCGCCGCTGATCACATGCCAGTGTATCCGTGTGCCGGTTTTGGACGGACACACGGCAGCTGTGTTTGTCAATTTTGCGAAAAAACCGACAAAAGAAGAACTGTTACAGGCGTTAGCGGAATTTCGCGGACTGCCTCAGGAACTGGAGCTTCCCAATGCGCCGAAGCAGTTTATCAGGTATCTGGAGGACGATGACCGCCCACAGGTAGCGCTGGATGTCAATTATGAAAATGGCTTTGGCGTAAGTATCGGACGTCTTCGTGAGGACGCGTATTTTGACTGGAAATTTGTGGGGTTATCCCATAATACCGTGCGCGGCGCCGCCGGCGGAGCTGTTTTGATCGCGGAGCTGTTAAAGGCGCAGGGATTTATTGTGAGCCGGCATGAGTGAGAGCGAAGGGTATCAGACTTTTGCCCCCTAATATCATCATAATAAAAGGAAAGAGGTATCGACATGGATAAGTATCGCATACTGGTTAAGGGAATTGTAAAATGTAATGAAAAGTACCTTGTCGTAGAGAAATGGTATGATGACCGGATTTTTGAACCGTATCAGTGGGAATTCATCGATGGTGTCATGTCATTTTCGGAAACGCCTGAAAAGGCGGTGCAGCGGATCGTAGAGGAGAAGACGGGACTTTCTGTTCAGGTCGACAAACCTCTTTATACGTGGGGATTTACGGCAGGAGAAGTGTGCAGCGTCGGCATTGCGTTTGAATGTCTGGCACAGGTGCAGACCGTCGTATTGTCTGAGGATCTCAACGATAGCAAATGGGTTTCCAAAGAGGAACTTTCGGAAGTCATTACGAATAAGGCAGTACGTGAAGATATTGAGCGTACCGGACTTACGAGCAGTTTTGACTTGAATGATTTTGGAGAGGTGGATCTGTTTATTGAACCTATGGATTAAAAATGGCCATTTACTGGATCCGGCGGCTGGCCGTGACGAAGTATGTGACCTGTTCATCATGGACGGAACGGTTGCCGCTGTCGGCAGCCTTTCCGAGAAGGAAAAAGAAAAGTTTTTCGCGGATGCCGTCACGGAGCTGGATGCGTCGGGCAAATGCGTCATGCCAGGTTTCGTGGATTTGCACGTACATTTGCGGGAGCCGGGATTTGAGTATAAAGAGACGATCCGCACCGGTACGAGGGCGGCGGCAAAAGGTGGATTCACTGCCGTATGCCCGATGCCAAACACAAATCCGGCCACGGATTGTCCGGAGATGATCCGCACCGTACTAGAGATCGCGGAAAGAGACAGCCCAATCCACGTCTACCCGGTGGGCGCGGTGACAGCCGGGCAACTGGGAAAGAAGATGACCGATATTGCAGGCATGGTAAAAGCCGGGGCAAAGGCCATCAGCGAGGACGGAAAGAGTGTGATGGATGCCGGCCTCTACCGGATGGCCATGCAGGAGGCAGCGAGGCTGTCCATACCGGTACTGGCGCACTGTGAGGACAAAAACCTCGTCGGCCAGGGCGCGATGAATGCCGGCGAACGGGCAGAGGAGCTCGGGATCGAGGGTATCACGAATGCCGT
The DNA here is from genome assembly GCA_910579145.1 of uncultured Eubacterium sp. GTDB lineage: Bacteria > Bacillota > Clostridia > Lachnospirales > Lachnospiraceae > Eubacterium_F. Next base: position 51,498 of record CAJTTQ010000010.1, on the reverse strand, counting down.
CGAGGACGTGATCGTGGCGCGGGATATTTTACTTGCCAAAGAAACCGGGGCGAAGCTTCATTTGTGCCATTGCTCCACGAAAGACAGCGTGGATTTTATCCGCGCGGCCAAAGAAGAGGGTCTTCCTGTGACAGGTGAAGTCTGCCCGCATCATTTTACACTGACCGATGCGGATATTTTGTCCGATGATGCGAATTATAAGATGAATCCGCCGCTTCGCGGCAGAGAAGATGTTGACCGGTTAAAAGAGGGATTGGCGGAGGGGATCATGGACGCCATTTCCACCGATCACGCTCCTCACGGCGCGGAGGAAAAGGAGCGCTCCATCGCGAAGGCGCCATTTGGCATCGTTGGTTCGGAGACGGTATTTTCTCTGGCGGTGACAGAACTCGTGAAAACAGGGCTTCTCAGCCCGCTCGAGCTCGTGCGGAAAATGAGCACGAACCCCTGCCGGATCCTGGGGGTTGAAGGCGGTTCGCTGCAGCCCGGCATGCCAGCGGATATCACGATCGCGGATTTTGATGAGAGTTATGTGATCGACAGGGAAGAATTTGTTTCAAAAGGAAAGAATACACCGTTTCACGGAAGGAACGTATATGGTACGATCGCGTATACGATCGTGGCCGGAACGGTGGTGTATCCGTTTGAAGATGGTGTTCAGGAAGGAGCATGTTAGATGATTAATGTATTGGTTGACCGTATCAGGAAAAAACAGACGCCGATTTTAGTCGGTCTGGATCCGATGTTAAGCTATATACCGGAATTTTTACAAAAGGAAGCGATCCGGGAACACGGAGAAACGCTGGAGGCGGCAGCAAAAGCGGTGTGGAATTACAATAAAGAGATTGTCGATGCCATCTGTGATATCGTGCCAGCCGTGAAACCGCAGTCGGCGATGTATGAGCAGTTTGGAATCCCTGGACTAGAAGTCTTTCAGCGGACGGTCAAGTACTGTAAAGAAAAAGGGCTTGTCGTGATCGGAGATGTAAAGCGCGGTGATATCGGCTCTACGTCGGCGGCGTATGCCGCCGGACATCTGGGGAACGTGCAGGTTGGCAGTAAGAAGCTTTCCGTTTTTGATGAGGATTTTATCACGGTGAATCCCTATTTGGGAAGCGACGGGATCCAGCCGTTTATTGATGTGTGCCGCGAAGAGAAAAAAGGGATCTTTATCCTTGTGAAAACGTCGAATCCGTCCAGCGGGGAGTTCCAGGATCAAAAGATCGATGGAAAACCGCTGTATGAGCTGGTCGGCGAACATGTGGCAGAATGGGGAGAACAGTGTATGGGCGACGATTACAGCTATGTAGGGGCTGTCGTGGGGGCCACGTATCCGGAGATGGGAAGAGTTCTCCGGAAGGTGATGCCGAAGTCCTATATCCTCGTTCCGGGATATGGCGCGCAGGGAGGTACAGCAAAGGAGCTAGCTCCTTATTTTAATGAGGATGGTTTAGGTGCGATCGTTTCCTCGTCGAGAGGGATCATTGCCGCGTACCGGCAGCCAGCGTATGAAAAATACGGGGAGCGCGGGTTTGCGGAGGCAGCCAGACAGGCAGCACTTGCCATGAAAGAAGATATAGACAATTTATTTTAAAGAAAGAGAGGTTTTATGATGAAAAAAGTAAAAAAATTAGTTGGATTGATGTTGTGTTTTACGCTTACCGTCGGATGTCTTTTTGGCTGCGGGGGCACGAGCGCGAATGATGAGGAGATACTCACCAGTGCGGTCAAGAGTATCAACGAGGCAAAGAACTTTGATATGGTAGGTAAGACGAGCGGAAAAATGGTCATGAAAATGGGCGGGCAGTCCCAGGAGATGGATATGAGCTCGGAAGTGAAGGGAACGCAGTTCGCGGATCCGCTGAAGGCGAAGGTGACGGGAGTGACAAAAACGGCTGGAACTTCCGTAGAGACAGAAAGTTACGTGCAAAAGGAAGATGATAAGTATGTCGTATATGTAAAGGCAGCCGGAACATGGAGTAAGATGGTTCTCGGAGATCTCGATCAGGCAATTTCGGCATCGGGCATGAATTCCATCGAGAAGCAGCTGAAAGAGGATGTGAGCAAGTATACGAAAAAAGATGACCGGGAGGTCGACGGTAAGGATTACCTTGTGTATGAGTACACGGTGTCCGGTGAAGAGATCAAGGAAATGATGGCTGGCGTGTCCTCTTCGCTTGGATCGATCATGGGCGGCCAGAGCGGAGACATGGAACAGCTTCTGAATGATATGGTAAAGGATATCGGGGATATGCCGATGACGATCCTGTTTGACAGGGAGTCGAAATCCATCTATCAGATTGAGTATTCGATGACAGAGATGATGAATAAGATGATGAAGTCCATGATGGAGTCGATTTCCAAAATGGCAGGGGAGGAAGCTGGACAGGGTCTTTCGGATCTTTCGATCGAAGTATCGGATATGAATATGGTGATCACGTATTCAAACATTGGTTCCGCTTCTGATTTTGAAATCCCAGAGGAAGCGCTTTCCGCAAAAGAGATGGATCTAGGTGACGCGCAGGAAGAGAGCAAGGAGTAACTCCATATGTGTAAAGTGAAATGTAAATGCAGTGTTCGGGAGTCAGTGGAACTGGCTCCCGGCGTGTTCAGTTTATGGCTTTTGGCCCAGGAAATTGTAAAACATGCAGTTCCCGGGCAGTTTGTTTCTCTGTATTGCAGAGAGAAAGACCATCTTCTCCCGAGACCGATCAGCATTTGTGAGCTGGATACAGGGAAGGGCCTTTTACGCCTTGTGTTCCGGGTCGTCGGCGCGGGGACGGAAGAATTTTCAACGCTCTCGCAAGGCGATACGGTCGAGGTGATGGGGCCGCTCGGAAACGGGTATGTAAAAGAAGACGGACTCCTGATAGATGGAGGAAAATCCCTCCTGATAGGCGGAGGGATTGGGGTTCCACCTATGCTGGAGCTTGCGAAACAGGCGTCTGGAGATGTGACTGTTGTACTTGGTTACCGTGATTCCCATGTGTTTTTGAAGGATGAGTTTGATAAGTACGGAGAGGTTTTTGTGGCGACAGAGGATGGCAGTGTTGGCACGAAAGGTACCGTGCTGGATGCGATTGCCAGTCATGGTCTGTGCGGTGCGCCCGGGGACGAAAAGCCGTTTGATACGATCTGCGCGTGCGGGCCGGCGCCGATGCTTCGTGGAGTGAAGGAATTTGGACTCGAGCAGGGAATCGTAACATATCTTTCTTTGGAAGAGAGGATGGCGTGCGGGATCGGTGCGTGTCTTGGCTGTGTGTGCCAGACGACTTCCGTTGATGCGCATACAAAAGTAAAAAACGCGCGGGTGTGCAAAGATGGGCCGGTATTTTTATCTACGGATGTAGAACTGTAGTCGGATGTTCCTGCGGTCGAAAACGATGTGAGCGGGAATGATGAGTGAAAGAAGTCAGAGAAGATCTGTCCGCGTATCAAAAAACGATTCACGGAGGCAGAGCGGAATGTGAGGAAATATGAGTTTAGAGATAGAATTTGCCGGTGTTACTTTTAAAAATCCGGTAACGACAGCGTCCGGTACATTTGGTTCCGGTATGGAGTATAGTGAGTTTGTCGAACTGGACAAACTGGGGGCGGTTACGACAAAAGGTGTGGCAAACGTCCCCTGGCAGGGAAATCCGACTCCGCGGGTAGCGGAAACCCACGCTGGTATGCTCAATGCCATCGGGTTACAAAATCCCGGCATTGACACATTTATCGAGAGAGATCTTCCGTTTCTCCGTGAAAAAAATGCCAGTATTATTGTCAATGTGTGCGGAAGTTCGAAGGAAGATTATGTCGAGGTCGTCGAGCGTCTGGCGGATGAAGAGGTAGATCTGCTGGAGATCAATATATCCTGCCCGAATGTAGAGGCAGGGGGGATCGCGTTCGGACAGGATCCGAAATGCGCACAGGACATAACGAAGGCGGTAAAAGCGGTGGCAAAACAACCGGTTATCATGAAGCTGAGCCCGAATGTGACAGATATCACAGAGATGGCGAGAGCGGTCGAGGCGGGAGGGGCGGATGGTATTTCCCTGATCAACACACTGACGGGCATGAAGATTGATGTGGCCAGAAAAACATTTGCGCTGGCGAACCGGACGGGCGGCATGTCGGGCCCCTGTGTCAAACCGATTGCCGTGCGCATGGTATATCAGACGGCACATGCTGTCAAGATCCCGGTACTTGGCATGGGAGGGATCCAGAACACGGAAGACGCGTTGGAATTCCTTATGGCGGGGGCGAAGATGATCGCTGTCGGAACAGCGAATTTCTTTCATCCATACGTGACTTCCGAGATCGTAGACGGACTGGAAGCCTATGTAAAACAGGAAGGACTTTCCAGTATTACGGATATCGTGGGGTGTGTGGAGTGATGCGGGAGAAAGGACGGACAGGAGGTTATAGACAGTATGGAACAGTACAAAGAGGAATTTATTCATTTTATGGTAAAATGTGACGTCTTGAAATTTGGTGATTTCACATTAAAGAGCGGCAGAAGATCGCCGTTTTTTATGAATGCGGGCGCATATGTGACCGGGGCGCAGCTGGCGAAGCTGGGTGAGTATTACGCGAAGGCGATCTTTGATAAGTACGGAGCGGATTTTGACGTTTTGTTCGGGCCGGCTTACAAGGGAATCCCGCTCAGCGTGGCGACGACGATCGCGTTTGACCGTCTTTATGGCAAAGCGGTCCGCTACTGCTCAAACCGGAAGGAAGTAAAAGATCACGGAGATACCGGTATCCTGCTCGGTAGTAAGATACAGGATGGCGACAGGGTGGTGATCATCGAGGACGTGACTACTTCCGGCAAGTCGATCGAGGAGACATATCCGATCGTAAAGGCGCAGGGCGATGTGGAAGTCGTGGGACTTATGGTTTCCCTGAACCGCATGGAGAAGGGAAAGACCGAACAGTCTGCCCTGGATGAGATCAAGGAAGTGTACGGGATCGAGACCGGTGCGATCGTAACGATGGAGGAGGTCGTGGAATGCCTGTACAATAAAGAGTGTGAGGGAAGGATCGTCATAGACGATGCGATGAAGGAAAAGATAGACCGTTATTATGAAGAGTATGGCGCGCGGTAGAAACCGCGCGAGAAGGACAGAGGGTCTGTGTTACAGAAATGGAGGAGTGTATGGGCGAGTCAGTGGATCGGGAACTTTTAAGCAAATTTGATTTTGGGGATATGCAGCTGCGCTATTACCTCGAGACGGAAAAGAGACGTGTCGTACTGGCCGTGATTCCGGTACATATGGAACACGAGATCCAGGAATATAAATTTTCGAGGGGAGACAGCATGGTCCAGTATAAAGTACTGGGCGATGCGTATCCGGCAAGCTATGTAGGCGGCGTTACGATGCACAACAGCGGGACGACGGCGGAACATGTGGCGTATGAACGTCAGGAAGTGAGCAGGGAAGACGCGGGAAAGACGGAAGTCCGCACCTATTTTCGAGACGGGCGGGGGTATGGGATCTGCCATGTCGTCCGCTGGCAGCAGGGCGATGAATATTTCGAGTGTCTTGTGGAATTTCGGAATGAGTCAGACGATGATGTGACACTGGAACATCTCGCAAGTTTTTGTATCAATGAAATCACGCCGTTTCAAAAAGGAGATGCGCGCAACACGATGCTTTTGCACCGGATCCGCTCGAAGTGGAGCCAGGAAGGGAGGCTCATCAGTGAGCGGATCGAGGATCTGCAGCTGGAGCCGTCATGGTGCCTGTGGTCTCCGCATGCGGAGCGGTTCGGGCAGGTCGGTTCCCAGCCGGTCAGGAAGTATTTTCCGTTTATGGCGGTGGAAGATACGAAGGCTGGTGTCGTGTGGGGCGTACAGCTTGCCCATGAAGCGTCGTGGCAGATGGAGCTGTACCGCCGGGACGATGCGCTCGTGATGGATGGCGGACTGGCTGACCGGGAGTTTGGACATTGGATGAAGACGATCGAGCCTGGCGGGGCATTTGTTACACCTACAGCGATCGTATCGGTGTTTCAGGGGAGTGTGGATCTTCTCTGCCAGCGTCTGGCGACGGCGGCAAAGCGCTGTGTGGAGGCCGGGCCGGAGTCAGAGCAGGAACTGCCGATTCTGTTCAATGAGTACTGTACGACATGGGGACTGCCTTCCCACGAGAATATAAAAGGTATTTTGGAGGCCATCAAGGATAAGCCGATCCAGTACTTTGTCATCGACTGCGGATGGTTTGTCGAAGAGGGGGTGGACTGGTCAGTCAGTATGGGCGATTATGTTCCCTCAGAACGGCTGTTTCCAAAAGGGATCAAATATACGGCCGATATGATCCGGGAATACGGGATGAAGCCGGGGATCTGGTTTGAGATCGACAATGTGGGGCACCGCTCCCACGCGTTTTCTGATTTTGAAGAACATCTGCTGACGCGCGACGGCTATACGCTTACCACGGAAACGAGGCGTTTTTGGGATATGCGCGACCCGTGGGTACAGGAACATTTGGCCGAATTAGTCATCGCCAGGCTTAAGGAGTGCGGGTTTGGCTATATGAAGATGGATTACAATGAAACGATCGGCATCGGGTGTGATGGCGCGGAGTCGCTCGGCGAGGGACTGAGGCAGAATATGGAGGCGTCTATGGCCTTTATCGAGCGTGTCAAGCGCGAAGTACCGGGCATTGTGTTAGAAAACTGTGCGTCTGGCGGACATAAGCTCGAGCCGCTCATGATGCGTCTGTGCAGTATGGCTTCGTTTTCAGACGCCCATGAATGTGAGGAGATACCGCTGATCGCCGCGAACCTACACCGCTGCATCCTGCCGTCGCAGAGTCAGATCTGGGCCGTGATCCGTAAAAATTATGACGCGAAGCGGATCGGCTATATCATGGCGAGCACATTTCTCGGAAGGATGTGTCTTTCTGGGGACGTGACGGAGCTGGACGAAGGCCAGTGGCGCGTGATTGATGATGCGATGGCATTTTACCGGGACGTTTCGCCTGTGATCAAAAACGGGGTGACGTATTTTTACGGAGAAAAGCTGCCGAGCGACCGGCATCCTCAGGGCTGGCAGGGAATCGTGCGGACGTCGAAGGAGGACCGATTGACCCTTGTAGTCATTCATACGTTTGCCGGCCCATGTCCGGAAACGATACGGATCGAACTTCCGAAAGGGTGCGGCAGCCATGTGGAAGCGGTGTATTCGTACCGGGATCAGGCAGTTTCGCTGGAAAACGGTGTGCTTGTCATAGATCATGTAAAGGAGTGGGAAGGGATGGGGATTTATTTGAAATCATAAGTACGATCCAGTGTCGTATCATAAATAAGGTGTAAAGTCTGATGGGTACCATGACTTTACACCTTTTTTGTATAAAGAATAAAAAAGTTTGATTTTGGGCACAACAAAAACGCAACATTTGTTTATAAAATGTTGCATTTTTCTGTTTGACATAATATATATCGGAACGTCAAAATAAAACTTAACCCCTATTTTTCTTTTTTATAAAAAAGTTTTCAGATACACCTCATCCTTTTCCATTTGGTCGATACAGAGGTATCTTTTCGTGATATCGTAGGATGAGTGGTTATAGATATTCATGAGAAGTGCCGGTGGAAAGCCGTTTTTCCACGCGTGGTAGCCAAATGTCTTGCGCAGGGAGTGGCAGCTGACGTGGTGGTCGAGACCACACGATTCAGCTGCCTTTTTTATGATGCGGTACGCCTGTGAGCGGCTGATGTTTTCGTGTGGTGATTTCTGGCTGATAAAGATAAATGTGTCTTCCTCGTATGCGTTGAGTGATCTGCGGTAAAATTCCAGTGCTTCCCGCAGGGAGGTGTTGATGGCGAGTACATTTTTCTTTCTTGTCTTTTTCTCAATGATCGATATATGTTCCCGGTATTTCCGTTTTTGGATGCTGTATACATCGTTCCACCGGAGCGAAAGGATATCTCCAATCCGCAGCGCGGAGTTGAGTCCCAGTACGATCAGAGCGTAATTTCTGGGATTGTAATCAATATTTCTGTAGTAGTTTCGAAATTGTTCTAATTTTCCTTTACTTTTGATCGGTATTGTCGTTCCCATTTTAATAACCTTCTTTCCTTATAAATGTATTTTTGGAGCGTTTGACAGCTCCTGTTTATTACAGGTAATGCAACTTTTTATAAACAATTGTTGCGAAATTGTGGAGACAAAGTTCCGAAAAACAGGGAGGATAATGTCCTCCAAAGATAGGAGGACATAGTATGCTTCGATTATCGGTGAGTACAGAAGAATACCTGATGCTTGGTGACCAGATCAAGATCGTTTTTTTTGGGCGGGAGCAACCACCATATGCGGATCATGATCGATGCGCCCAAAGATGTGAATATCGTGAGAAGCACGGTTCTTGAGAAGGAGAATCCCGATCTGAAAAGCAATTCTCCGTCGTATTACGCGGAGCCGAATCTTTCGGAGAAGTACCGGAAGAAGCGGAAGTAGGTTAATCTTTTGCCGCACACAGAGCAGGTAATGACCAGAGGGGGAGCCGGATGTGCCGCCGGGCCCGCAGCGCAGCTTGTTCCTTGTTTGGATATTATAAAAAATAGTGATGCTGCCGCAAAAGGATTTGTGGCAGAAAAGTCAAAAGACGTAAAACAAGGAGGTAATTATTATGATCATTCAACACAACATTACATCAATGAATGCCAACAGACAGCTTGGTATCGTAGGAGGCAATTTGTCAAAGGCTACGGAGAAACTCTCGAGTGGATACCGTGTAAACCGCGCGGCAGACGATGCGGCAGGTCTGGCTATTTCGGAGAAGATGAGAGCACAGGTGCGCGGCCTGAACCGGGCATCGGATAATGCCCAGGATGGTATTTCCCTCATCCAGACTGCTGAGGGCGCGATGGAACAGCAGCACGCGATTCTGCAGAGAACGAGAGAACTTGTTGTTCAGGCGGCAAACTCCGGTGTGCTGGAAGGTGATCAGGAGGATGATTTCCAGAAAATCCAGGATGAGGTTGATAAGCTGAAAGAGGAGTATGAGCGTATCAATACAGACACCGAATTTAATAAGAAAAAGCTGCTGAATGGCGACTACACAGATCAGTGGCTGCAGATCGGCGCAAATGACGGACAGGGAATTACTGTATCGATTGAAACGATCGCCTGGGAAGACGTTGATGTAACAGCTGGCGCGGCAGCCAATTCGGACGTGATCGGAACGGTTGATGGGATGCTGAAGACAGTATCCGAGCGCCGAAGCATGCTTGGTGCCATCCAAAACCGTTTGGAGTATACGATCAAGGTGGATGATAATACGGCTGAGAATATGCAGGCGGCAGAGTCCAGGATCCGTGATACGGATATGGCAGATGAGATGACGAGATTCTCGAAAGAGAGCATTCTCCAGCAGGCAGCTACATCTATGCTCGCGCAGGCAAATCAGGCGAACCAGGGCGTACTTTCCCTTCTGCAGTAAATGGCTAGAAAAAAAGTTTTGGTACTTATACTTGCGATCATTTTCGTGCTTGCCGCTGTCGGAATCGCATTCTTTGCATGGTACCGCCCCCACGAAGATAACGAACTCGGATATGATAATGGAGCCGTAGTCGTTACGGACGAGGATGAACTACAAAAAATCATTGATGACAGGAAGAACAAAGACGGACAAATTTCGTTGGAGTACAAAAATGTCGCCACAAGCAATGACGGCAGGGAATTTAGCTGTTTTATAGCGAATTCGGCAAAAAATAAATACGATATGTATCTCGGGATCTATAAGGATGCGTCGTATCAGGAAGAATTGTTTTTGACGCAGCTATTGAGACCGGGATCAGGCATCCAGTTTTTTACATGCAACGAAGCGCTGGAGCCGGGGCAGATGTGGCTGTTCCGACGATCAATATTACTTTGTCAGATACATCTGCAAAGAAGATCGGTTTGAATCCATATGGGCTGGCTTATGAGGCGGCAGAAAGTGATGTGGCGATCAGTGTGAGCGCGACGGCGAAAGCAGTAGCAGGAAGTGAAGCTGTCCTTGCGACTGCTCCCCTGAAAGGAACAGAGACTACGAAGTCTGTATTTGCTTTTCTGGAATTGAAGCAGAAGACGGCCGCAACGGATGAATTGACGACGGCTCCTGCTTATGACGCGAAAGCGGCTACTCAGGTTGCCTTTTCTACAAAAGGAACGACGAAAAAAGATATGGTAACTCTTCCGGCCGGAGATTCTTCTGCTACGTATGCCGGGTATAAAATTTTCGGTGATGTTGCTTCAAAACCGGCGAAAGCATGGGCGGCAACGGACACGGTAGATATGAGTATCGTATTCCAGTTCGATCCGGTTAAGACGACAGCGACACCGTAAGGAAACTGCTGTTAAGCGTTATTTATAGTAATATTGTGCGATGATATAGAAAACTGCCCCGGGGAGTTACTCTGGGGTGTTTTTTTGTAGGGAAAAAATATGTTGGTCTAAATTTCATGTTTTTTTTGACAGATTCGCGAAAACATATTAAAATAGAAAAGAAAATACTTATGCCATAGACCGACAGAGAGGAGGGGAAGAAGATGTTTGCAAACGGGAGAAAGACGATTGGTCTTTTTATCTTTAATCCTCAGGGAGATTATCAGGGAGCGATTTGCCGTGCGGTGTCATTCCGGGCAGAACAGCTTGGTTATAACCTGGCTGTGATTTCTAGTTATGGGGCATATGGGACCGGAAATGCACATGAGATTGGGGAATCGATGATTTTTGATATTCCCGATTATGATAAATTTGCCGGGATTATCCTTGCGCTTGATACATTTTCGATTCCTGAAGTGACAGAGAAGGTTTTGACATATATCAGGGAGAATTCTTCCTGTCCTGTTGTCAGCCTGCGTGAGAGGCTTGACGGCGTGAATAATGTTCTGATCCGCGAAGGAACTTCGATGGAGCAGATTACAAGGCATGTGATCGAAGCACATGGCAAAACGGACATTGCTTTTATGTCGGGGCCAGAGGGCAGAGAGGATGCAGAGGCGAGACTTGCCTGTTTTCGGTCTGTAATGGCAGAATACGGCTTGCCAATCGGTGAACACCGCGTATTTTACGGCGATTTTTGGAGGGGCAAAGGAAAGGAAGCCTGTGACTCGTTTGTTACAGATGGAACATATCCAGAAGCTATTATATGTGCGAATGATCATATGGCATATGCCGTTATAGACGAATTGTATGAAAGAGGCATTCGGGTACCGGAAGATGTGCTGGTGACAGGGTATGACGGGTTAGATGAGGGAAGCCGTTACAGTCCTTCGCTTACGACTGCCAGTATCAATTTTCGGAATATGGGAGAGATGGCGGTTGATCTGATCGACCGACATCAAAACGATGATGACGTGGAAGAGGTATTTGTGCAGCCTGAGCTGGTGCGGCGGACATCGTGCGGCTGCCTGAACGCGAATGAGATCAGTCCAAACGGGAGAAAACGTTCGTTACATAAAACTGTTATTACAAATATCAATTTAGAGATGCAGTTTAGTTTTATGACGATTGATTTGAGCGGAGTGAAAAAAATTGACCAGCTGCATCATGTTATTACCCAATATATATATAATCTGGAAGATTTTCAAAATTATTATATCTGTCTACGAGATGATATTGATGAAAATAAAGATGAATTCAGAGGGTATACTGACCGGATGCACGTTCGAGTGGCAGTCAGGAACCGAGGGGACATGGGGGCCGTGGATATCCCGTTTGACCGGCATACACTTCTCCCCACAGAGTTTATTGATGACTCTCCGCAGTGTTGTCTTTTTGTGCCGATCCATTACGGGGAGAGCAGTTATGGGTATGAAGTGTATAGTTTTGGTGGAACAGATAGATACGGGAAGATATATGAGAGATGGAGCATATCTGTTGCGAATGCGATTTATAACATCAATGTGTACAACCGTATGAACAATCTGATCGATCAATTGGAGAACCTGCATATCAAAGATGTGCTGACCGGGTTGTACAACCGAAGCGGGTTTGAAAAATACGCCTATAAGAAGTTTTCCGAGGCAAAGGAAACAGGCAGTATGGTCTGTGTAGTCGGCATTGATATGGATGGATTAAAACCGATCAATGATATACATGGTCACCATGAGGGGGATGCCGCTCTTTGTGTGGTTGGCTGCGCCATTATGGAGGCTGCGGTGACAGAACAGATCGGAGCGCGGATCGGTGGAGATGAGTTTGAAGTTTTTTTCCAGTGTGGCAGCGAGGAGGATGGGGAGCGGTGGGTCGGCGCGTTTGAATCATGTCTGGACAGATATAATGAACAATCGTCAAAACCGTATGAGGTTCACGCGAGTGTCGGGTATCGTTTTGGGATTCCGCGGATGGAAGATACGATTGAGAGTTACATGAAAGAAAGTGATGATCTGATGTACAAACATAAAATTGAAAACAAGCGCAGGCGAAACGAGAAACTGCGGTAAAAGGGGAAGGAGATGGGCATGCAGATACCCGAAAAAGTCAGATGGATATTAGATAGACTGAAGGAGAATGGATTTGAGGGGTATGCGGTGGGAGGCTGCGTCCGGGACAGCTTGATGGGAAGGATCCCGGGAGATTGGGACATTACGACATCGGCAAAACCCGAGGAGGTCAAGAAGGTTTTTCAGCGGACGATCGATACCGGGATCGCGCATGGAACCGTGACGGTCATGATCGGCGGTGAGGGGTTTGAGGTGACGTCCTACCGGCTGGACGGGGAGTATGAAGACCACAGACACCCAAAACACGTTGCGTTTACCCCAAATCTCGAAGAGGATTTAAAGCGCAGGGATTTTACGATCAATGCGATGGCATATAACCCGGAGACAGGGATTGTCGATCTGTTTGGCGGGATGAAAGATATTGAGCAAAAATGTATCCGCTGTGTGGGTAATGCGGTGGAACGTTTTACAGAGGATGCCCTGCGTATGTTACGCGGGGTACGTTTTGCGGGACAGCTGGGGTTTGAGATCGAGGATGAGACGCTCCGGGCAATCCGGGCCTGTTCCCATACGATCACAAAGGTGAGCGCTGAGCGGATCCGGGTCGAGTTTACAAAGTTACTTATGTCGAAGCAGCCGGAAAAGCTTTTATTAGCGGAGAAAACCGGACTCTGTCAGTCGTTTTTTCCAGAGTTTACAGCGATGCTTTGCACGGAGCAGGATAATCCACACCACTGTTATAATGTAGGGATCCATTCGATCCAAACGGTGAAACACGTACAGCGTCTGTATGGCCAGTTGAAGGGAACGCATGAAACGGAGTGCTGCCTGTCTCCGTATGCGGGTGGGTTTTCGGAGCAAAAGGTTGATAGCATCCTTGTATTTGCCGCGATGCTGCATGATGTAGGCAAAACGGTATGCAAAACGACAGATCCAGACGGGGTGGATCATTTTTACGGACATGATGCTAGGGGATGTGAGATGGCGGATGCTATTTTACGAAGACTGCGGTTTGATAATGATACGATCCGTATTGTGACGGATGTGATCCGGTTTCACGAGAGACGGCACGATGGGAGGAGAAGGACCATGCGCCGTTTGATCAGTAAGGCTGGCGCGGAAGTCATGCCATATCTGTTTTTGCTTCAAGAGGCGGATGTGTGTTCGCAGAGTGAACATGAAAGAGAGGAGAAATTGGCGTGTATTGCACAGGCACGTCAGATGTATTCTGATATTTGCAGCGCGAAAGAGCCAGTTGGGATCCGGGATCTGGCTGTGACCGGGACGGATATTGTAGCACTTGGTCTAAGTACCGGGCCTGAAATTGGCAGGATTCTCCGGCTGCTTTTGGAGATCGTGATAGAGGATCCGTCTAAAAATGATCGAAAACTTCTTTTGACAGAAGCGGCAAAACATATTAAAATAGAGAATGAGTGTTCACGCCGTGAATGAGAGTAGGAGGAAGGGCAAATGTTTTCAAATGGAAGAAAAACAATTGGTCTGTTTATCTTTAATCCGAAAGGGGATTTTCAGGGAGAGGTATGCCGGTCGCTGTCTGTGCGCGCGGAGCAGCTGGGGTACAATCTTGCTGTTTTTTCCAGTTATGGCGCCTATGGGACGAAGGGCAGCGGGTATAAAGACGGAGAGATGATGATCTATGACCTGCCCGATTATGATAAATTTGACGGTATCGTTCTTGCTCTTGATACGTTTTCTATTGAAAAGGCAAAAGAGCAGGTGCTCGACTACATAAAAAAATACGCGAAATGTCCGGTTGTAAGCCTTCGCGAGCCGTTGGAGGGAGTTCATAATATCCTGATCCGCGAGGAGACCTCGATGGAAAAAGTGACTAGGCATATCATCGAGGATCACGGAAAAAAAGACATTGCGTTTATGTCTGGGACGAAAGGAAGAGAGGATGTTGAAAAGAGGCTGGCGTGTTTTCAGAGAGTGATGGCTGAATACGGGTATCCCGTCGGGGAACACCGGGTATTTTACGGGGATTTTTGGAAAGGAAAAGGAAAAGAGGCATGTGACTGGTTTTTTGCGGATGGGACTTATCCGGAAGCGGTCATATGCGCGAATGACTATATGGCATTATCGGTCATAGATGAATTGTTTGAGAGGGACGTCCGCGTACCGGAGGATGTGCTCGTGACAGGATATGACGGCCTGGATGAGGGGGTGTATTATAATCCTTCGCTGACTACCGTTCATGTTGATTTTAAAGATATGGCATACAAGGCGGTCGATCTGATCGAGCGCCACCAGCATGATGATGATGAGTTAGAGAATATTTATGTAGAGCTGGAGATGGTGCCCAGGATGTCATGCGGTTGTATGAAAAACGATGTTTCCGCGGCTTCGAGAAGATGTTCCCTTCACAAGGCGATGATGGAGGGGGATAATGTGGATATGCAGTTCAGTTTTATGACGATCGATCTGAGCGGGGTTACGAGCATCAGGGAACTGCACGAGGTGATCGCAAAGTATATATACAATGTGGAAGGGTTTGAAAATTATTATGTTTGTCTTCGGGAGGATATCGAGGACAGAAAAGTGAAATATATCGGCTTTACCGATCAAATGCACGTCCGGGCGGCGATACAGCACCGGGAGGATTTGGGTGAAGTGGATATTCCGTTTGACCGGCACAGGCTTTTGCCAAAGGAATTGATCGACGACTCGCCGCAGTGCTACTACTTCGTGCCGATTCATTTCCGTGACAGCGGGTATGGTTATGAAGCGTATTCATTCGGGGGGAAGAACCGGTACGGGAAGACGTATGTGCGGTGGAATATTTCTGTTTCCAATGCGATCTACAATATTAAATCGTATAACAGAATGAATGATCTGATTTTTGAACTTGAAAATATGTATATCCAGGATGTACTCACCGGATTGTATAACCGGCGCGGATTTGAAAAGTACGGGCGTATGCAGTTTTCACAGGCGCGGGCGAAGGATAGTATGGTCTGCGTGATCGGGATCGACATGGACGGGTTGAAGCCGATCAATGATATATACGGGCATCACGAGGGAGATTCCGCGCTGCGTGTCGTGGGGTATGCGATCAAGGAGGCGGTTGTTCCGGGTCAGATCGGCGCGCGTATCGGCGGGGATGAATTCGAAGTGATCTTTCCGTGTGAGAACGAGAAGGATATCGAGAACTGGATCCAAACGTTTGAGCACAGTCTTGAGGCGTATAACCGAAAATCGGGGAAGCCATACGATGTTCACGCCAGTCTGGGATTCCGGGCAGGTATACCAACAGCGGATGATACGATTGCAAGCTATATGAAAGAAAGCGACGATTTGATGTACCGGAATAAGTTAGAGAATAAGAAGAAAAGAAAAGAATCGATGAGATAGGAAATTGCTACGGCAGAAATGAGGAAGAAATGGATATTAATCAGAAAATAGCAGGTGAACTTGAGATAAAAACATGGCAGGTAGAGGCAGTCGTGAATCTGATCGACGAGGGGAATACGATCCCGTTTATCGCCAGATACCGCAAAGAGCAGCATGGAGCGCTTGACGATGAACAGCTTCGAAATCTGAACGAGAGACTTACCTATCTGCGGAATTTAGAGGAGAAAAAGGAGCAGGTGCTCTCGAGTATTGAGGAGCAGGGCAAACTTACGGAAGAGCTCCGCCAGCAGATCCTGGCAGCGGAGACCCAGGTGGTCGTGGAGGATCTGTACCGCCCGTATCGACCGAAGCGGCGTACGAGGGCGACGATCGCGAAGGAAAAAGGACTCGAAGGACTAGCTGACATTATCCTGTTACAGAAAACGGAGCGTCCACTGGAACAGGAGGCAGAGGCGTATCTATCGGAGGAAAAAGGTGTTACTTCACCGGAAGATGCGATCCAGGGAGCGAAGGACATCATAGCGGAATCTGTCGCGGATGAGGCGGATTACCGTTTTTATATCCGAAAACTGACATTTGATGAAGGTATCTTGGTCTCAACGGCAAAAGATGAGAAAGAAAAATCGGTCTATGAGAATTATTATGAATTTGAAGAGGCCGTGAAAAAAATTGCAGGATACCGGATTCTTGCCATTAACCGCGGCGAAAAGGAAAAATTCCTTACGGTCAGGATTGAGGCGCCGGAAGAACGGATTTTAAGATATTTGGAAAAGAAGATCATCACGAGCGAGAATCCAAATACGAAGGAGTGCCTGCAGGAAGTGGCGGCGGACAGCTATAAGCGGCTGATCGCGCCTTCGATCGAGCGGGAGATACGGAATGAACTGACCGAGATGGCAGAAGATGGAGCGATCAAGGTGTTCGGAAAAAATCTGACGCAGCTTCTCATGCAGCCGCCGATTACGGGAAAAGTCGTTCTGGGTTGGGATCCGGCATTCCGTACCGGCTGTAAACTTGCTGTCGTGGACGAGACGGGAAAAGTTTTGGACACGATCGTCGTCTATCCGACGGAACCGCAAAATAAAATAGCGGAGACGAAGAAAATCGTGAAAGGGTTTATTGATAAATACAATGTATCCCTTATTTCGGTCGGGAACGGTACAGCATCGAGGGAGTCGGAAATGGTGATCGTCGATATGCTCAAAGAGATCAATAAACCTGTGCAGTATGTCATCGTCAATGAAGCCGGCGCGTCTGTTTATTCAGCCAGTAAACTGGCGACAGAGGAATTTCCGAATTTTGATGTCGGCCAGCGGAGCGCTGTTTCGATCGCCAGACGTTTACAGGATCCTTTGGCGGAATTGGTAAAAATCGATCCAAAGTCGATCGGTGTCGGCCAGTACCAGCATGACATGAACCAAAAGAAGCTGAGTGAGGCGCTTTCGGCAGTTGTCGAAGATTGTGTGAACAATGTGGGAGTGGACCTGAATACGGCGTCAGCGTCGCTTTTGGAGTATATTTCCGGCATTTCCAAACCGATTGCCAAAAATATCGTGTCTTACCGGGAGGAGAACGGAAAGTTTATGAGCCGGAAGCAGCTTTTGAAAGTGGCAAAGCTTGGCCCGAAGGCATTCGAGCAGTGCGCGGGATTTATGCGGATCAGCGATGGGGATAACCCTCTCGATGGCACGAGTGTGCATCCAGAGTCCTATGAGGCCGCAGGAGAACTGCTGAAGATGCTTGGCCTGAGGACGGACGACATCCGGGGAGGTGTCGTGGGATTATCACTACTGGCAAAAGACCGAAAGAGCCTTTCGGAAAAGCTTGGCGTAGGAGAACTGACGCTGAACGATATGATCCGTGAATTAGAAAAACCCGGCCGTGATCCGAGAGAGGAGATGCCGAAACCGGTGTTGCGCACGGATGTCCTTGAAATGAAAGATCTGACAGAAGGCATGATCCTAAAAGGGACGGTTCGGAATGTCATTGATTTTGGAGCCTTTGTCGACATTGGCGTACATCAGGATGGACTGGTGCATATCTCAAAGCTAACGAATAAAAAATTTGTCAAACACCCATTGGAGGTCGTCAGTGTGGGCGATGTTGTCGAGGTTAAGGTGCTTTCGGTGGATCTTCAGAAGAAAAGGATCCAGTTGTCGATGATATTATAATACGTATTCTGATATCAGGGAGGTTCATTGTCATGATAAAAAGGAAATTATATACTGCTTTTTTGATCTGTGCTGTCGTTCTTTGCAGTTGTGGGAAAGAAGAGCCTTTGCAGGAACCAGAACAGAATATCGTTATTACCGAAGAAGAGGAAAGCGCACGTTATGAGGCCGTAGAGATTTATATGCCGGACTCACTACAGCCGGAAAATGCAGAGGGAACCGACTATGCCGGTGATGAGTTTAGCGGCGTGGTCAGCGATCCGCAGGGGAAACCTGCTGTGTATTACAACAGCTTTTCGCTTGAGGGCGAAGAATATTTTGCCACGCTGACGCGCTGGTCACTGACGGACGAGAACGATTGGAAGCAGGATGAGTTATGTGAAAACTCCCTCAGTGAATTCCTGAATCAGAAATACGAGCAGATTGGCTGGAAATGGTTTAAGCTGAACCAGTTCCGGCGCGGTGACGATGGCAGCCTCTACGGTATTTTTACATATTGTGTCAAAGAAGTCTCAA
>CAJTTQ010000010.1:0-33002 GCA_910579145.1 uncultured Eubacterium sp. | reverse complement strand
TACCGAAATGGAGACGCAGAAGTACTCTGTTCTTCAGATCGATGAGGAAAACGATCAGATTTTTGAGATTCCGCTTGCTGACTTTGTCCACACGCAGGAAGTAAAGTTCCGACTGGAAGAAGATATGGTATCCGGCATTGATCTGACGGATTATCATATCTTTGAAGACGGAAATGTTCTTCTGATCTATACGGAGAGTGGCGGAGAATACGGAAAGATCGTTGACGGGGAAACGGGTCAGACGTTGACCGAACTTGGCAACATCGTAAATGGAAGAAAACGGTTTGCCTTTGGTGAAAGTGAAATCATTTTTTTCTCCAGCGAGAATAAGCAGTTCCGCGTTCTCGGCATACCGGAGCTTACGGAGGATAATACGTTTGGTTCCCAGTTGAGTGAAGAGGTTTCCGGCAAGGAATGGCATTATTATACAAATCCCGATACGTGGGAATTGTTCCTCTGTAATGAGACAGGGGTTTATTCCGCTGTCAGTTATCTGGATTCGGATGACATGGTTTGCCTGACGCAAAATACAGACTTGTCGGAACTGTCCCAGGTCACAATGGGGGAAGAGAATATTTTGAATTTTATGATGGGGGAGGATTCCGGTTTTTATATATGCCTGACGAGTCCATCGCAGGAGTTTGGCGTGGAGGCAAATAAGTATCGCTTGATATACTATAAGAAGGTGAACTGAAATTATGCTTCTCGCCGTAAAATAAATTTTGTACTTCGTCCAGATTCAAAAGTTCCTCGTTTTATATCGTCTTTTCGGTAATCCTTTCCGACACATTTGGATGTATTAGAGATGGGATGGGTAGTTTGGATCGTAAATACCAGCTTCACGTTGTCGCGTAGGGGAAAAGAATCATTTGGAATCTTATATGTAATGCGGATCGCGTAATCTGTATTTTTTCGTGTATATTTGGCGAAGGTTGATAAGGGAGGCTTTTTAGGTGGGATTTCAGTGACATCTGTGAGACCATCTTCATAATCTACACAGTAATGAAGAGTGTAATTGATATTCATGAGCATGCTGTGACTCAGATTTACAACCTTTATTTTCATAATCTTGTATTTGTCGGATTCGCTGTCAATACACATAACATCAGATAATTTTATACGTGGTTTGATTAAATATAAGACGAAGTAAAAGACGATAGATGCAATTATTCCAGTGACCACACTGGAAATCATTTGTTCCAATAAGTCTAACACTAGTGATCGATATCCTTTCTCATGGCTTTTTACCTCCTTTGAAAATTATTTAGTATAGTAATATTATCATGTTTATTAGGATATGTCAATAGGTAAAATAGGAAAATTTAGAGAAGTTGTTTAAAAAGGAATGTAGGTATCCATTTTATGTTTGGAGGAGAGGAGTTGCCCGCCTTAGCGTGCAACTCCTTCTGCGATCCGGCTTACGCCGACATAAATTTCAGAGATTTTGTACCATGTTTTAAATCCTACGATCCCGTCCGGTGTGAGTTTAAAAATCCTTTGGAATGTTTTGACTGCTTCTTCTGTCTGTGGGCCGAAGATGCCATCGACGGCTATTTTCGGAATGAGCGGATAAGAGTCCGAGATGACGTTTAAATGCTGCTGCATCTGACGCACCTTTTCGCCGGAACTTCCCATTTCCAGGTTGTAGCCGGGCCATGAAGACGGAATACCGGATATCACCTCGCTGGAATTGATGAAAATGGAATCCCCGTAGTAATTGCGCAGGATTTCAATCGGGGTATAGCCTCTGTCACCGAGGGTCTTGGATCCCCATTGGCTCATCCAATTCGGACAAGATACATTTTTCCCGTCGCAGTATTGCGTGAGGATCGGCTGGATGACGTTCGGGCGTGAAAGGTAGTTGCTAAAGAGTTCATCTACGATAGCTGATATGCTTTCAAATACGTTTCGGTTTGGAATCCATTTGTGGTCGAAGGCAGTGGAACTCGTGATCGTGAAATCGTAACCTTTGTTGCGGTACCACTCCGTAAAAACCCTGTTGAGAGTAAAGGACTGGATCGCCAGTATATTTGCCTGGATCGTTGATTCCGGCCAGGTAGAATAGATTTCACTGCTTGCTACGTTCTTGATGTAATCTTTGTATTTGACATAGTAATTTTGAGCGGAGTTGTCGGAGGGAGGTCCGTCGTGGACGACGACGTATTCGGGAATGACAACCCGGCTAAGTACGATTTCTCCGGACTCATCGACGGGCTTTATTTCATCCTCTGCGATCTTAGGCGGGTAGTCGCCCCAGAGTGTGTGGTCGGGAATAACAAATAATTCCGTGCCTGTCGGGTTTGTCGGACTGAGCGGAAGGAGAGCGGCATTTTGGATTGCCAGTTCACCAGAGAAAATCTCCGCTCCACTCACTTCCAGTGTTTCGTATCCAGGGGCAGAAATATAAACGGTATACTCAGCATACGGTTTATTGGAACCCGGTTCCATGCTGTAATCAATTGGCGGGGCATCTAATTCGACGTCTGGGATCTGCCCCTCCTCATTTGTGGTCGCCTGTTCGATTACCTGGTCGGGCTGCCCTGTGCTCGTGATGCGGACGGAAGCGCCTTCGATCGGTTTATTGTCAGTATCGGAAGTAACATTTACCGCGAGCCTACCGATATCCTCGCCCGATGTGACAGATGCGAACAGTTCCGGTCTAATGGGATATGTGTTCAAAATAATTCACCATGATTCTAAATTGTTGCTATCATTATATTCATCCGCGGGAAAAAAGTTATATGAAAAAGTTGCAATCAAGTTGGTAAGGGTGTATAATAAACCCAATTGTGAGAAATGCTGGATTGCGGAAGGTACAAAATGATCCGCGAAGATCCGTGGGGACAGACCCCGCTATTATAGTATGACAAGGCCGCCTGTGCGGCGGAATGAGGAGGAAACGATGCTTGACATTAAGTTTTTACGGGAAAATCCGGATGTGGTAGAAGAAAATATAAAACATAAGTTTCAGGACAGAAAACTTCCGCTTGTGGATGAGGTCATTGAACTGGATAAGGAAAGCCGTGCGACGCAGCAGGAGGCGGACAGCCTTCGTGCGAACCGGAAAAAAATATCCAAAAATATTGGCGGCCTGATGGCGCAGGGCAAAAAGGAGGAAGCAGAGGCGCTGAAGGCAGAGGTGGCCAAAGGGGCAGAACGGCTGGCGCAACTGGAGAAAAAAGAGGACGAGCTGTCACAGAAGATCCGGGAGATCATGATGACGATCCCGAATATTATTGATCCGAGCGTTCCGATCGGCAAAGATGACAGTGAGAACGTAGAACTTGAAAAATTCGGAGAACCGGCCGTGCCGGATTTTGAAATTCCGTATCACACAGACATTATGGAAAAGCTGGACGGGATCGATCTGGATGCGGCAAGGGATGTCGCGGGAAATGGTTTTTATTATCTGATGGGGGATATTGCGAGACTGCACTCGGCTGTCATTTCCTATGCGAGGGATTTTATGATCGACCGCGGATTTACGTATTGTGTGCCTCCTTTTATGATTCGGAGTAATGTCGTTACCGGTGTGATGAGTTTTGATGAGATGGATGCCATGATGTATAAGATCGAAGGCGAGGACTTGTATCTGATCGGTACGAGTGAGCATTCGATGATCGGGAAGTTCATTGACAAGATCATTCCCGAGGACAAGCTGCCGCACACGCTGACCAGTTATTCCCCGTGTTTCAGGAAGGAGAAAGGGGCGCACGGGTTAGAAGAGCGCGGGGTGTACCGTATCCACCAGTTTGAAAAGCAGGAAATGATCGTAGTTTGTAAACCGGATGAGAGTAGGATGTGGTTTGACAAGCTGTGGCAGAATACCGTGGATCTGTTCCGCTCCCTTGATATACCGGTTCGTACGCTCGAGTGCTGTTCCGGTGACCTCGCTGACCTGAAGGTGAAATCGATCGATGTGGAAGCGTGGTCGCCCAGACAGAAGAAGTATTTCGAGGTGGGGAGCTGCTCGAATCTTGGGGACGCGCAGGCAAGAAGACTGAAGATCCGTGTCGTGGGAGAGGGTGGAAAATATTTTGCCCACACGCTGAACAATACAGTTGTCGCTCCGCCCCGTATGCTGATCGCCTTTTTGGAAAACAATCTCAATGCGGACGGGACGGTTCGTATTCCAAAGGCATTGCAGCCATATATGGGCGGTAAGGATACGATAGGGTAACAAGTAGGACCAATAGCGGATTGGGAGGGAGTAAATGGGAGGGAATATTTTTTCCATTTGTCATGATTTAGAGGAACCGCTAGGGATTTATACCGCCGAAGGAAGGGAGAGGCGGAGCGGTTCTTTTTTGCAACAATGGTTTCACCGCCAGCCGCAGACGGCGTTGGTGGTGATCTGCCGGGGGCAGGGGGATCAGCGGGATGAAACGGCAGTGCGGGCATCCGGGGAACGCATGGTCCGGCTCCTGACAGCGTTTGAACGATGGTTTCGCCGCGATTTTCCGGCCAATATTCATCCGTTTTCGGCGGATGTCGTGAAATGCTACTGGAAGAGTATGATCGGAGAGGTTTCAGAAATGGGACAGCCGCCATTCGATGTGGCAGTCCTTCTCGTACATGAGGGGCAGTATATTTTATGCAGCCGGGGATCGTTTTTGGTTTATGAAGTTACCTGTTCGGGACAAACATGCCGTCGGTTGTATACCGGAATGGAGCGAAGACGGATGGATGAGGAGCTTGGGATTTCAAGAGACGGGATGTCTAGGCTGCAGTTCCGACACCGGAAGATAAGGGAAAAAACGCTCTTTTTTCTATATCATAATAACAATATTCCGAAGAATTTGCATTCTTTTGATAACCCGTTTTCGAAGAAAGGCAGGGAGAAACTGGCAGAACAAGGTTGTTGTGTGGCGGTAGCGGCCGGAGATGCCGCTGCCAGGCGCAGGTGGTGAAAGAGGTAGGAAGATGGCGGAATATGTATGGATCTGCGAATTGGGCAAAGGGGCGACGTCCCATGTTTATCTGGCAGCGGACAGACGGGACGGAAAAAAGTATGCGGTGAAGTGTTTTGAGAGCGTACGGGATTTCGATATGGCAAGGGAAGAAATGTCGGTGATGGAAAGGCTGAGACATCCGGGGATTCCTGTTATTTATCTGGTAGAAAGGACGAAAGAAGGCGGCCGGATCGTGATGGAGTATGTGCCGGGAAGGACATGGAAGGAATATCTGTGTGTAAACGGGGTTCTTTCAGAGGAGGAGGCCGTCGTCTGGGGAATGCAGTTGTGTGAGATCCTTTCCTATCTGCACTGGCAGGATCCGGCGGTGATCTACCGGGATTTAAAACCGGGAAATCTAATGGTCACGCCGGCTGGCCAAGTGAAATTGGTAGATTTCGGGGCAGCAGTGATCGGAAGGAATGGAGCGGCAATTGCGGCAGAACCGATCGGAACAAAAGGGTTTGCGGCGCCGGAGCAGTTCGTGAGGAATGGCCGGGTTGATACGAGAACGGATGTATATGGTTTCGGAGCCACGATGTTACAGATGATGACGGGCCGGCATCCGGCAGATCTGCCCGGATACAGGCCGGAAGGGAAACGGGACGAAATCAGGCTTTCGAGGAAAATGCGGGCGATATTAGAAAAATGTGTACAACCAGAACCAGATAAACGGTATCGGTTTTTTGAGGAAATAAAAAGAGATCTGGCACATCCCGGACGCCCGGCTTCTGGTGCCGGAACATTCAGGATAACCAGATCAAACATGAGGTGTCCAAAGAACATGTCAGCGCATTAGTTTCCTTTACTGCTGAGAGGATTTGACTCATGTTCCCAAAAGAGGTTATTGTCAGGAGAAGGCAGGTCTTTCTCATTGTAACGGGAATTTTGACGGATCTGGCTGGCTCTTTTTTCCGAAACACCATCCAGTGTGTTCTTGTTTTCCGCCCGATCCATCGCCTGCTGATTTTGTGACTTTTCGTTCATAGGGATAACTCCTTTCATTTGCTGATACCAATAGTTATGTCCCGAACAATAGACGAATATGCGCAGATGGAAGAAAAGATCATAAAGAATAAGGCGTACGAGCGCGGAAATGGAGAGAAATCATGAAGAAGAAAGATACAGTTATATTTGACCTGGACGGCACCCTGTTGAATACGCTGGAAGATTTAAGGGACAGTGTGAATGTGATCATGGAACAATATGGGTATCCGATGCACAGTCTGGATCAGATCCGCACGTTTGTTGGAAATGGGATTGGAAAACTGATGGAGCGTTCCGTGCCGGGGGGACGGGCGAATCCTGATCTGGAACGGGCGCTTTCTGACTTTAAAAGTTATTATACCGGGCACTGCCGCATTAAGACGAAGCCGTACGACGGAGTGGTTGAACTCATGAAAGTGCTGTCCGGGCAGGGATTTAAACTCGCCATCGTTTCCAATAAAAATGACGCGGCCGTGAAGGAATTAGATGAGATTTATTTTTCCGCGTATACGATGGCGGCGCTCGGCGACCGGGAGGGTAGGGCGAGGAAGCCGGCGCCCGACGCGGTTTTTGCTGCGCTGCGTGAACTGGGGAGCAGCAGGGAGCAGGCCGTTTATATCGGGGATTCGGAAGTCGATTATGAAACGGCAGTGAACAGCGGTCTGGACTGTATTCTCGTAAGCTGGGGGTTCCGGGACCGCGAGGTGCTGGAGCGTTTTGAGGGGGCAGTCGTCGTCGATACGTGTGAGGAGATCAAGGAGCTTCTTTTATGATGGAGCATGACGGCATTTGTTCATTTGCCACGATTTAGGAGGATGAAGATGAATCAGTATGTTAGGAATTTGAACCGAATGGAATTTGTAGTCACATGGGCATGTACTGGGAAATGCAAGCATTGTTCCGAGGGAGATCATGCGGTGAGTGGTAAATCCCTTGATGAAAAAGCTGCTGTCCGGGCCGTCCGTGAAGTGGCGGATGTGTTTGGGATCGAGTCGCTTATGACATTTGGGGGAGAGCCGCTCTTGCAGTGGAAAACGGTATGCAGCATCCATGCCGCGGCAAGGGAATCAAAAATTTCAAGCCGTGAGATCATTACAAACGGTTATTTTACAAAGGACATGGACGTAATGCGAACGGCAGTACACGAACTGGGGCAAAGCGGCATCAATGGTTTGCTGTTGTCGGTGGATGCGTTTCATCAGGAGACGATCCCGATCGAAGCCGTACAGCAGTTTGCGGAAGCGGCACTGGCAGAGGAGATCCCGGTTAAGACGAATCCGGCGTGGCTGGTGGGGACTGATGCCGATAACCCTTATAACAGGGAGACACGAAACATTCTGCAGCGGTTTGAAAACATGGGAATCTGTTCGGCCAGCGGGAATGTGATATTTCCGAGCGGAAATGCGAAAATACATCTGAAAGAATATTTTGAGGCAGGAATGGAGCCAGAGAACCCCTATGTAGAAGACCCGAAGGATATTCGGGCCATTTGCATCGGGCCGGACGGAGACGTGCTCGGGGGGAATATTTATGAGAAAAGCATATTGGATATTTTGTCCGGGTATGCCTGTCTTTAGTATCTCGTATAAACTTTGAAACCGCTGGACGACAGTGATGCCGAGGTGATCTTCCGATCCCAGTGAACGGATGAGTTGTAATTTCCTTCTACAACTGTAATGAAGCCATTTCCTTTGGTCAAAACGATGACCGAGTGCGAGTTCCCGATTCGGATATGATCGCCCACCCGGATCTGATCGAAGGAGGTGTGTGTCTGAAACGGCTGACTGGTGCCAAAGACCGTATCACTTAATTTGGCGGCAAAACCATAACAGCCGTAACCATTTCCAAATCTCGGAGAATGATAATAATAGCTATTCGTCAGAGACATCCCTTCCGGATAAGTACTCCGAAGGGAATTCAGTGTAGCGCAGGCGCTATCCTCGGTAACAGAAGTGTCAGGGCGCTTTGTCGGAGCGGGAGTGGTGGTCGGTCTATTTGTTACAGGGCGTTTTGTCGGAACCGGAGCCGGAGTGGCGAGGGGTCTATTCGGCGCAGCCGGCTTGTCTGCAGAACCAGTTTTTTTCGACGGACTAGTTGTAGCAATCCCAATTGGTGAATCAGTCGCTGGCTGTTTTGTCGGAACTGGAGCCAATGATGCCACCGGTCGTTGCGGTTTTTTGCGCCGATTTTTGACCGTGATCCTGCAGGTCCATTTCTTCTTTGCGCTCTTGCCGGTGATTTTAGCTGTTCCGGCTTTTTTTGCCCGAACAAGTCCTTTTTTATTTACCGAAGCGATTTTTTTATTTGAGGATTTCCACGTAATCGTTCCGGCGCGGCGGCTGATTTTCAGCCGGCATTTTTTTCCGACAAAAAGAGTTGCTTTTTTTCGGTTTGTTTTGGGGGACGAAGCATCTGCTTCCGATGGCTGCGTCAGCGTTGCTGTCAGTGATAACGTGATAACTCCGGCAGTCAGGGCGCGATTTATTTTTTTGTTCATAGTCATCTTCCTTTCTTCTTTTCATGTTGCATATATTTTTGTGTGCTAAATCATTTGACTCTGGTATCATAACATAAATTATTAAAAAAATGTTACAAAAATATGAATTACATGAAATTACCAGTGCTGTCATAACATAGTGAGAAAAATACTTTCTCGAAAAAACAGGCTTTTCGATTGCGTTCTCATGGCGGATATGGTATGCTGATACTAGCTGGGCAGGGGGAAAAATGGCTGTATAGGAGAGCGATATGAAACAGCGTTTGACAGATTTAGCAAATAGGTGTTATCAGAACGGACATTATACGTTTTCGCATTTTTTATCGGCATCGGAAATGGATGAGTTTCTGCAGATGAAACAGGAACTGGCTTTTGTGCCTTTTTCAGCATTTGGAGGAAGCGAAGATGCGGAGCGGCAGATCGTGCGGTTTGGCAGTGTGGAGATGTTTGGCTATGAAGAGGCTTTTCCTGTCTGCTGCCTTTCCTGCCGGCCGGCCATGCCGAAGTTTGCGGAAGCTCTCAGTCACCGGGATGTTCTGGGGGCGTTGATGAATCTGGGGATTGAGCGGGATGTGGTCGGCGATATTCTCGTACGGGATAAGGAATGTTATTTCTTTTGTCTGGAAAATATGAAAGAATATATTTGTCAGACGTTGAAAAAGATTCGTCATACAAATGTAGTCTGTGAAGAAGCAGATGGGCTGCCGGAGGCGTTTGCACCAGTCAGAAAACGGGAGGAGCACATGATCGCATCGGAGCGGTGTGACGCCCTGCTGTCAAAAGTGTATCATCTTTCCCGGGGGAAGTGTATTCCGCTCTTTCAGGAAAAAAGGGTATTCGTCAACAGCAGGCAGTTTGAAAATAACAGCGGTACATTGAAAGAGGGGGATATTGTCAGTGTGCGGGGATTTGGGAAATTTGTGTATTTGGGAGTCGTGCGCGAAACGAAAAAGGGAAGAGTTACAGTGGCGATTGAAAAATATGTATGAGGATTGAGGCGGATGGATAAACAGAAAGGCATTCTTCTTTTGATGGCGGCAGCAATCGTGCTGCTTTTGGTCTTTGGGAAAAATGAAAAGCCAGACGTGGATAAAAGCCCGACTGCCGTTGCCGGGTCAGAGTGGGATGGCGGGAGTTCTGCGGTATCGGAGGAGGCGCTGCAGGCGGAACCGGAACCGACACAGGACCCTGAAAAAGGGGTCTATTCCTTTTTGCAGGGACCAAAATCATGGAAAGAAGGACGTGAGTGGTCGGGAAAATGGGGCAAGGAATACTATGACGGAGGTTCCTTCGGCGCGTTCGGCTGTGGATTTTGCTGTATGGCAAATATGTATTCTACATTGACAGAATACAAGTGTACCCCAATCGATATGTATGAATGGACGAAAAAGAATACATCCTATGGCGGCGGCGGGGCTGTCGCGTGGCCATTTATGCGAAAGATCATGTCGGACAATGGATTTACCGTGAAATTAGGGGAAAAGCCGCCGACATATAAAGAATTCCAGGCCGAGGTCGAACAGGCGCAGTCGATGCTCGTGCTTATATCAAGCTATAACGATGACAGTTACTGGCAGGATACGCCGGGGCATTATGTGACGTTGTTTTTATATAACCGTGAGACGGGGAAGGCATTTCTGACCGATTCAGGAGACCCGGAGCACAACCGGAGCTGGATTTCGCTGAAGCTGATCTATAAGGCGCTCAAAACGAGCAGTGATTTTCAGTATCTATCTGTTCTTTCTTATGAAAAGGACAAGGATACATGGAAACACAGGTCGGCAGAAGGGACATGGATCAAGCCGCAGGCGATGGATGGAATGGAGGAACGATAAGATGAGATTTGTAATTCAGAGGGTACAGCACGCATCGGTAACGATTGAAGGAGAAGTGAGAGGAAAGATCGGAAAGGGATTTTTAGTCCTTGTCGGTATCGGTATGGACGATGATGAAACGGTGGCGGATAAGCTTGTACAGAAACTCGTGCAGATGCGTATTTTTGAAGACGAAAATGGCAAGACAAATCTGGCGTTAAAAGATGTCGGCGGGGAAATCCTCCTCGTTTCCCAGTTTACGTTGTACGCGGATTGTAAGAAAGGAAACCGTCCTTCGTTTACGAGGGCCGGCAAACCGGATCAGGCGGAAAAATTGTATGAGTATATCATACAGAAATGCAGGGAGGATATTTCGGTTGTGGAGCAGGGGGAGCTCGGTGCTGACATGAAGGTGGAACTGCTGAATGACGGGCCGTTTACCGTTTTGCTGGATAGCGCGGAAATCATGTAGAGGTGGTGTTAGAATTGTTTAAGTAGTATTTGGTTGTATACGTTGTTATATGCTTATGTTTAGGAGGATGAATGACATAAATGAACGAGAAGAAAAAAATCAGATCCTATCTCTTCGTACTGCTGGCGGTAGTCTGCCTGCTTTTTGCCGGATGTACCGGAATAGATTCTTTGCTAGAGGATAAAGAAACGTTTTCCCAGAGCGTTTTATCTGCTTCTTTAGATGAAATCCCACCCTATTCAGGGGATCCGTATGTCGTGATCAATGATAACCAGCCGGTATTTGACGGCGGGGAAACCGGAGGGGATTCGTTTGAAACATATGCGGAACTAGACAGCCTCGGCCGGTGCGGGACGGCATATGCAAAGATCGGACAGGATCTGATGCCGACAGAGGAACGGGGAAACATCAGTCCGGTCAAGCCGTCTGGGTGGCAGTCGGAGAAATATGACAGTGTAGAGGGAAAGTATTTGTACAACCGCTGCCATCTGATCGGGTTCCAGTTATCCGGCGAGAATGCCAATGAACGGAATCTGATCACAGGGACTCGTTATTTAAACGTGGAGGGAATGCTTCCTTTTGAAAATCAAGTGGCGGAGTATGTCCGATCGACGGGAAATCACGTTCTTTACCGGGTGACACCGGTGTATGAGGGAGATGACCTCGTCGCCCGCGGTGTGCAGATGGAGGCGAAGTCGGTCGAGGACGGCGGAAAAGAGATCTGTTTTCACATTTTTGCATATAATTGCCAGCCCGGGATCACGATTGATTACGCGACGGGTGAGAGCCATTTAACGAGGAGTGGCGAAGCGGGGCAGGGATCGGATCTGTCCGGGAAAACGGCCCAAGGCAGTTCGGATGATCCGTCACAGGCGGAGCAGCGGGAGTCGTATGTGTTAAATACGAATACACGTACCTATCATCTGCCGGCTTGTTCTAGTGTGGAGGACATGAAAGAAGAGAACAGGGAAGATTACACGGGCGTGAAATCAGAGCTGGAAGAGGCAGGTTACAAAGCGTGCGGACGCTGCAGGCCGTAGAATTTTTGTCGGCACTGTTTGGCTGTACGCTGAAGGCGCCGCACGGTGGAGTGTTCGTATTTGGGACAGTGGGACAGCCGTTTTTCTATATCGTATCGTGGCTGGCTGATTCTGCCGTAACCGCGGTAATGTTTGGATTTATCAAGAAAAACGCGAGGGAGACCAGGTGTGAATGAAGCTACGGGTTCGTAAAAACCTCATCACGTAGTTTCTCGCAAGGTATAGGAACACTAGCAGGAAATATACTATCTTTATTATCAATAACCGTGAATAAAAGTTCTCCTTATCAATAAATATTGATATATGTTACAATATATTGCAAAAGGAGGGTGATATTATGAATCGTTGTAATAATAATGAAAAGTCCCCGCATGAAAAATTTAATACTTGGATAACAACTATAGCTGCAATATTTGCTATACTTGGGATAAGTGTTGTCGGTATTATATCGTTTTTAAATTCAAAACCTGACCCAAATAAAGAATCATTACAAGCTAATGCGGGCAATGAAAATGATCAATCAGAATCTAATAAAGTGGAACCTACAGATGCTCCTGTGACAGAACCAAACACAACCCTTGTTCCAAACCCTGCGCCAGTACCAACAGCAGAACCAGCACCTCAACCGAGCATACAACCAACAATGCTTCCTTTATCCACACCAGAAGTTTCGAGTGAGATAGATTTGCAAGGCATTAGTGAGAATCCGGGTTTTGAACAGTTTCAACCAAAGAATGATCCAGGTTCCGATGAACAAAAGACTAGTGATAATGATAACGCCACAGACAATTCTCCGAAAAGTTTTACTCAGGATAATAATGATTTGAATGAAACAAATGAAAGTACAACAAATACACTTTGTCAATTTCTATTATGAAAATAGCGATGACGCATCGTCAAATAATACCGAAAATTCTACAGAAGAAAGCTATGAAGAAATAGTAGTCCCAACCAATGAAAACACGAAAGTTGAAATATCAAAAGAAAATTGATTGACTTTTATTCAGATCTTACTACAGAGAACAATTTGGTTCTAAAAATATTAGACGAAACCATGTCAGAATTGCGACATTTTGGATTAAATGATACAAATACTGACGGTTCACACGGTATCGCTGCCGATTTGTCATTTGACGCAGGTAAAGCATATTATATACAAATATCGTCTGTAGATAATGTCGCATTACCACAAACGTGCTATTTTAAGATAACTCAAATAGTAGAAGATGAACCATTAGAAACGAGCCACCAATGAATGAATACGATAGATTCAGATAATAATAGTATGAGCCGCCTTTTTGTATTGGGTGGCTCATAATTATTTCAAACCGTAAGATTTGATTTGACTTATTTTGTGCATTTAAGCAATTTTAAAAAATATAACACGATTCATGATGTTTCTTATATACATCCTGATATTATTGGTTGGAATAGAAGATATATAACAAAATATTATGTATGGGAATGTAAAGGAACTAGAGATGCATTACCAGGTGGAAAGAATCAAGCAAATGCAATACAAGTGATAAATTCTCGTGCTGTTGAAAGAAATATTGTAAGTGCTGTTTATCCAACAAAAAAATTAGGGAAAATACGTGCGCAAGTGAAAGATCCTACGATGGAAGGTGCAGAAATAGATTTTGATAAAAGGTTTAGAAATTTACTATTTGCCAGTTATTCAATTATTAAAATCTTCGCATTTGCAATATATAGAAAATGGAATGTAATATTGCAAAATCATTTTAGGAAACAAAGAATATACTTTTGGTTTGGCACAAGATATTTATAATTATTTTTTGGATGGTAAACAACTATTTTAAGACAATCTGACTCTTGAGAGGCTGGTTCGTATATGCTCAGATACTCACTTTGATAGCGTACATAAAATAATTGACTTTATTATGAAACCCATATCAATAAAAATACAAGCAAACCCTTGTAATACAAAAAAATATGTGCTATCATATTATATGCTGATTCTTCGGGGCGAGGTGAAATTCCTCACCGGCGGTCAAAGCCCGCGACCGGTATCTGGCAAAAAAGCCAGGCACCGCTGATTTGGTGTAATTCCAAAGCCGACAGTATAGTCTGGATGAGAGAAGATGGTATCGGATTTTTTTGAATGGAGAAGATACTACAGGACCCCGAATATTTCGGGGTTCCTTTTTTCCAAAATAGACGGAGTGAGAAGGAGGACATGATGGATTGTCATGAGAAGTACATGGAGCGGGCGCTCAAACTGGCACGAACGGCGATGGGTCATACGTCTCCGAACCCTATGGTGGGGTGTGTTGTCGTAAAAGACGGAAACATAGTGGCAGAGGGATGTCATGAGAAATATGGCGGATTCCATGCGGAACGGAATGCCCTGACACAGTGTACCGAAGATGTGACTGGCGCGGATCTTTACGTGACGCTTGAGCCGTGCTGCCATCAGGGAAAAACACCGCCCTGCACGGACATTATCATCGAAAAAAAGATCGGGCGCGTCTTTGTCGGGGCGATGGACCCGAATCCGAAAGTGGCGGGAAACGGTGTAAAATTGCTGCGGGAGCATGGACTGGAGGTTGTGACAGGAGTAAGGGAAGCGGAGTGCCTGGCGATCAATGAAATTTTTTTCCATTATATCCAATCCGGCATGCCATATGTCGCAATGAAATACGCGATGACACTCGACGGAAAGATTGCGTCGTGTACTGGCGATTCGAAGTGGGTCACTGGTGAAAAGGCAAGGGAACACGTTCAGCTGCTTCGGAAAAAGTATTCGTCCATCATGGTCGGCGTCGATACGGTCATAGCAGACGATCCGATGCTGAACTGCCGCATGTGGGAAGGGGTGGATCCGGTTCGGGTCATATGCGATACCCATCTTCGCATTCCGGCCGGAAGCCAGATCGTACGAACGGCAGAACGCATACGCACGATAGTAGCATATGCGGGGGAAGTCGAGGAACAAAAAAAGCTTTGGCTCACTTCATCAGGAGTTGAACTGATGAACACAGGCGACGGATGCCAGGTTTCGATGGAAGAACTGTTTGCCCGGCTGGGCAGGCAGAACATAGACAGCGTGTTAGTCGAAGGCGGCGGCAGTATCCACGGTTCCCTGTTAGAAACGGGGTTCGTCAACCGGATTTATGCGTATATCGCGCCAAAACTGATTGGCGGGGAGAGTGCGAAATCCCCGGTGGAAGGAAACGGGATCCGAGAGATGTCGGCGGCAAAACAATTGTCTGATATGACCATGTTTCCATTGGGAGATGATCTGTGTGTGACCGGGCGTTTGTAAAAGAGTACGCAAAAAGGCGTGCGCGAATGGAGGAGACTATGTTTACGGGAATCATTGAGGAAATGGGGACGATTGAATCCGTACGGAAGGGGACGCGTTCAGCAGTTCTCGGCATCCGGTGCAGCCGTGTACTGGAGGGAACGAAGATCGGGGACAGTATCGCGGTCAATGGTGTCTGCCTGACCGTTACAGGACTGAGCGGGCATGGGTATACGGCGGACGTCATGGCAGAAACGATGGCGCGCAGTTCCCTTGGGATGTTAGCGAAAAACAGCCGCGTGAATCTGGAGCGGGCGATGGCTGCGGACGGCCGGTTTGGCGGCCATATCGTGGCGGGACATATCGACGGGACCGGTCAGGTCACGGACATTACCAGAGATGAGACGGCAGTTTGGTACCGGATCACGGCGGCAGAGGACATTCTCCGGTATGTCGTGGAGAAGGGTTCGATTGCGGTCGACGGCATCAGTTTAACGGTTGCGCGGGTGACGGATCGAGATTTTTCCGTCTCGGTGATCCCTCATACACAGGGGCAGACAAACCTCGCAGACCGACAGATCGGCGATGTGGTAAATCTGGAGTGTGATGTGGTAGGAAAATACATTGAGAAATTATGCCGCATGGACGGCGGGCAGGCCGAAGGGCATCCGGTAAAGAGCAAATTGTCAGAAGAATTCCTGATGGAGAATGGATTTTTATAAAAATGATTTATCGTTATGGACATCCGGGTGTAAAAGAGGCTTAAAATGAGGAAACGAAGAAAGGAAGGTTGGAATCATGGCGGACGAACAGTTTGGTAAGCTGGAGCAGGCACTACAGGATCTGAGGGACGGGAAATTGATCCTTGTCATCGATGATCCGGAAAGGGAAAATGAAGGTGATCTCATATGTGCGGCAGAGCACGCCACGCCGGAAAACGTGAATGCGATGGCGAGCCTGGCCAAAGGCTTGATCTGCATGCCGATGAGCCGGGAACGGTGTGAGAAGTTAGGTCTTACGCAGATGGTAGAGGTGAACACGGACAATCACGCCACGGCGTTTACCGTGTCCATCGACCATGTGGATACGACGACAGGCATATCTGCCTTTGAGCGCTCCCTGACGGCAATGAAGACCGTGGAAGACGGGATACGGGCGGAAGATTTCCGGCGGCCCGGGCATATGTTCCCGCTCGAAGCTAGACAGGGCGGCGTGTTGAAGCGTGCCGGGCACACAGAAGCGACGGTGGATCTGATGAAGCTGGCGGGATTAAAGGATTGCGGCCTGTGTTGTGAGATCATGCGGGAAGACGGAACGATGATGCGGACGACCGAACTCCTCTCGTTCGCGAAAGAGCATGGTTACACCGTGATCACGATCGAGGAGATCATCCGCAAACGTCTGGAAACGGAGAGTTTAGTAGAAAAAGAGGCAAAGGCGAAACTGCCGACGAAATTCGGGGAATTTGACATACATGGTTATGAAAATAAACTGAACGGTGAACATCACGTAGCGCTGACGATGGGAGATGTGTCGGATGGCCAGCCGATCCTGTGCCGCGTGCACTCGGAGTGTCTGACTGGCGACGTATTTGGCTCCAAACGGTGCGACTGCGGGGAGCAGCTCGAGAGCGCGCTGAAGATGATCGCCGCCGAAGGCCGCGGTATCCTTCTCTACATGCGGCAGGAGGGCCGGGGGATCGGACTCATAAATAAACTGAAAGCATACGAGCTGCAGGAACAGGGGTATGACACGGTCGAGGCCAATATTAAGCTGGGATTCGCGCCGGATTTGCGGGAATACGGGATTGGCGCGCAGATTTTATATGATCTGGGCGTAAAGCAGCTGCGGCTGTTGACAAATAACCCGACAAAGATCGCCGGACTGAGTGGATATGGCATCCGTATCGTGGAGCGCGTCCCGATCCAGATCGCCCCTGGCAAAGAGGATTTTAAATATCTTTTGACAAAACAGGAAAAAATGAAGCATATGACAAATTATAAGAGGCCGCAGGATTAACGATCGGGGTTCAACAAATCATCTGAGGCAGAAATGGAGGAAATCATGAGGATTTTAGAAGGAAATGTAGTAGGAAATGGAATGAAGGTGGGCATTGTGGCGGCCCGGTTTAATGAATTTATCGTATCAAAGCTCGTGAGCGGCGCGGAAGACGCATTGCGCAGGCATGATGTGGATACGGACAACGACGTAGAGCTGGCGTGGGTGCCGGGCGCGTTTGAAATTCCGATCACAGCGCAGAAAATGGCTGAATCCGGCAGGTATGACGCGGTCATTTGTCTCGGAGCCGTGATCAAGGGTTCGACATCCCACTATGATTATGTGTGTGCCGAGGTAAGTAAGGGCGTGGCCGCCGTCGGCCTAAAGACCGGTGTGCCCACGATCTTCGGCGTGATCACGACCGATAATATTGAACAGGCGATCGAGCGCGCGGGAACGAAGGCTGGAAATAAAGGCTATGACGCGGCGACGACAGCGATCGAGATGGTAAATCTGATGAAGCGGTTTGCGTAGGGACGGATGGGAGTGATGGATTGTGATGACGATTTTATACCCTTTATACGGGAACTTGTATGTGAATATGACAAACCGCTGTCCGTGCGCATGTACGTTCTGCCTGCGCAACAACGGGGATGAGCTGAATGGTTCCGGTAATCTGTGGCTGGATAGGGAGCCGGATGTCTCCGAAGTGAAGGCGGCCTTTGACCAATTTCCGCCCGATCGCTATGAGGACATCGTTTTCTGCGGGTATGGGGAACCGACCGAACGGCTTGAGGATCTGCTTGAGGTCGCTGCCTTCGCGAAAGAAAAGTTTCAGAAAAAAATCCGCGTGAACACAAACGGATTGGCGAACCTCATTTACGGCAAAGATGTCACACCGATGTTTGGCGGGATCGTCGATGTTATTTCGATCAGTTTGAATACGCCGGATCCGGAAGAATATCTACGTCTGACGAGAAGCAGGTTTGGAACAGGGTCTTTTGAGGCGATGCTGTCATTTGCCCGGGACGTAAAAAAATATGTCCCCCATGTCGTAATGACGACAGTGGAGACGACGATCTCGTCAGAAGAAGAGGAGCAATGCCGGAAAATCTGTGAAGACCTCGGTGTCACATACCGCATCCGTTCGTTCGAAAAATAGGATCATACGTTTAGTGAGGGATGTTCCACGTCCCGTAACCGATCAGCTGCCGCAGCATTTCGAGAAATTTTTTCGTTGCCGCGGAGACATCCCGGCCGATCCGCATGGCAAAGACGATATTTTGCGTGGCGTGGATGTAATCCAGTTTGTAATAGTTGAGATGGTTTTTGAAACCGCAGTGGAAAATGAGGGAATCCGGGATGATCGCGACCGCGATTCCTTCATCGGCCCAGCGGAACGCCGTTTCGATATTGTCTACCGTGGATATGTACTGCGGAGTAAAACGGGCTTCCCGATAAATGTCGGAATGGCACTTATAAAAGCTGCTGCCGGGTTTTACACCGATGAAACGGATGTTTTCACATCGGTCGAGGGAGACGGGAGCCGCCTTAAAAAACGCAGGCGTTTCATTTCCGATGTCTTCTGCTGTGATCGCGTCGCTTCCCAGCGCTTCGCTGATCGGATGATTTCCCGGAACAGCTAGATAATGCGCTTCTGTGTACAATGATTCACAGTGGAACAAGTTTTTTTCAAAATAATCATTTTCGATACAAAAATCTATTTTACCGGATTCCAGGCTTGCTTTCAGCCTGTTTACGTTGTCGGTTACGATTTCCAATTCGATTCCGGGATAAGCCTCGATAAATTCCTTGATTACCCTGGGCAGCAGATGGGTGGCCCGGAAGGAGGAAATTCCGATGACAAGTTTACCGGTGCGCAGCTCTGTCAGATCCGCAAGCTGCCGCTGGAAGTTCAAATAATCTAACTTTACTTTCTGCAATACCTTTACATATAATTCACCCTCCGGCGTGAGAGTGATGGGGCCGTTTCCCCGGTTAAATATGGTAATCCCCAGATGCTGTTCTTTTTTCCTGACATACTGGCTGAGGGCGGACTGGGTCATAAATAACTGCTCAGCTGCTTTTGAGAAGTTTTTTTCCCTGGCTAATGTAAGTATATATTCAACGTGCTGCATGTTCATGGCGTCATACCTCCTCACAAGACCTATTATAACGAAACCTTTTATAAAACTCAATAAGTTTTTTTAATAGAAAGTATCAAAAATGGAAGTTGGACACGAAATCAGAAACTCGATATAATGTAGATAAGTCTAACCATACAATAAAATAATTGGAGGTATACTTATGGAGAATGAGAGGGCAAAAAGGCTGATCGCCACAGTCCTGGCCGTCATCATGGCGGCGGTATTGGTTGTACCGGGGACATCGGGCAAAAGTCTTGCCGCAAAAAAGACAAAGCTGAAAGCGAAGAAGATTTCGGTTTCAGAAGGAAAGGCAAAGAGGATTTCGATTTTAGGGAAAAAGGCGAAACACACGTACACGTTTGTAAGCAAGAACAAAAAAGTTGCAAAGGTGTCAAAAAAGGGAATGATTACCGGGGTAAAAGCCGGAAAAACCACGATTACGGTTAGGGATGAGTACAAGCAGAAGGGGAAAAAGAAGAAAAAAACACTGGGGAAGGTTACCGTGACGGTGACCCCGAAGTCTGAGACGACAAAACAGACGTCGGCACCGCAGAATTCTGTTCAACCCCCGACAACCGCTCCGCAGCAGGAAACGACTGCGCCGGCAGGGACGCCGACTCCGACGGAAACACCAGTTCCGACGGAAACACCGGTTCCCATCTCAAACCTGTGGCCAGCTGAATGGTCGGATGACTATACGACACCGACCCGTTTCAATCGACAGGAGACAGACATAGAATACGGAGAAATGGAGGAGATCACGTACCACTCGGAGACAACTGGGACAGACCGGAAGGCAAATGTCCTTCTTCCGGCAGGATATGACGAGAGTAAGAAGTATCCGGTTATCTATCTGCTTCACGGGGTCGCAGGTGACCACAATGAGTGGGGCACAAATCCGAAACGTGTCATTGGCAATCTGATTGCTTCCGGTGAGGTAAAAGACATCATCGCAGTCATGCCAAATGTGCGTGCGTGGGAAAAGGGCAAGGATCCTGGCCCGAACTTCAATGTGTATTCGGTAGAGAATTTTAAGGCGTTTGATAACTTTATCAATGACTTGCGCGATGACCTGATGCCGTATATGAAAGCGAATTATTCCATCGCGGAAGGCCGGGAAAATACGGCAATCGCCGGACTTTCTATGGGCGGACGGGAATCACTTTACATCGGTCTGAGTATGCCGGAGACGTTTGGATACGTCGGGTGCTTTGAACCGGCGGTAGGTGTACTCCCATATGCGACGGAAGAAGGCCTTTTCACGGAAGATACGTTAAAGCTTCCCGATGAGTACAATGGGAAAAATGTACTTTTGATCCAGAAGGGCACGAAAGATACGACAGTAGGAGATTCTCCACTCCTCTATCATAATACCCTGACGAACAACGGGACAAAACATGAGTATTTTGAAGTGGAAATGAATCATGAAATGGGCGCTTGGGCAAACGGCTTATATAACTTTGTAAAACGAGTGTTTGCCGTGAGCGAATAATCTAAACGATTCCTAAGCATATAAGGCGAAAACGTTTCTCGTTTTCGCCTTTTTGCATGTCCAAAGAAATGTGGTGCATGCTTTTTGCCTTTGATAGTGAGACGACTTCGTACACGGGATGTTCCCATTCATGTACCCGGTAGGGATCCATGAAGTGATAAGGGGCGCCGTCCAGAGAAAGGCAGGCCGTCCCATAATCCTCCGTGATGCCGACGAAGTACCCGATAAATACTTTACGGCACTCGGCGTCCAGTACAAGGGGATCTGGACGGTATTCCGGTGTATGTTCCCAATCGGACGGAATGAAACGAAGCCGGGCTAGTTCATTGCCATAAAATCCCTTTGCCGGGAGACTGACAGAAGAAGCGGCCGGCGATTGGGAGAGATCTTCTAAAAAACGAAGCAGGCACCGGCCGATATAGCCGTGTCCGACCGGGCCGGGATGACAGCCGTCATAGGAGTAATCCCGCCAGCGCATGATGTCAGACTGAATATCTTCCTCGAGCCAGGTTCCGATATTTACATAAGGAACTCCATAATATTCACAGACAGCGGACATCTGCGGCGCACAGGTATAGCCTTTTATCGTTTTTACAAAAAAAGATATCACGGCGGGATGTGTGGAAAGGTTCAGGCACTTTACGAGAAGGCCTTCGTAAGCTTCGCGGTACATATGATTTTTCTGGTCATTGACTGCATAATCGATCAGGATCAGATCGGGAGCATACCGCTCTAGTTCCGTGTAAGCCAAATGAAGTCCGTGAAGGGAAGGCATCCCGGGCGCGCTTAAGTTGTGGCAGGAAATGTCATCATTGTGGAATGTGCGCATGAAATATTCTTTCACGATCGCTGTAAACTGATGCTGATCTTCGATCATATACCCCATTGTGATAGAAGAACCGAGAAAAACGATAGAAATGTGTTTTCCATGCCCGGCTTTGGAAAAAACGGAATGGAGCCGGGAAGTATTGCCGCTGAACATGTGTGTATGCTGCATGGGGAGGGGTCCTTTCTCGATTATAATATAGTTAGTTTATTTCATTTTCCAATTCAAGCACTTGCTCCAAGGAGAGACCGGAATAAAGAGCGATCTTAATATTTATTATAATATGCTGACCAATAGTTGGCAAGTATGAACTTTTGTTAAAATGTCTGGTTTGTTATCCGTCCCTGAGCCAGTTTTTTTTGAATAAGCATTGACAAAAACTTCTTTCAGAAGTAAAATGTTCTTACAATTTTATTTTTGAAAGGAGTTAATTAAGGAATGAAAAATTATGTAAAAGCATTAGCCGCTTTTGTATTTATCTTAGCGGCAGTGGTATTCGTGCCGGTAACGTCTCAGGCTGAGATAAAGGCACCGACCGGATTAAAGCAGACAAAGGCAGATCGGACAGGTGTAGCTTTTTCTTGGGATGCGGTACCTGGTGCAGATGCTTATGTTGTAGCAGGCAGTACGGATGGTAAGCAGTATTCTGCTTTTGATGAAGTAACCTACACGCCATCTTATACTATTACAGGGTTAGGTGCAGGGCAGTCTTTGTATGTTCAAGTGGTGGCTGTTACTGTAGATCCAGATACAGAAAAAT
This sequence comes from uncultured Eubacterium sp., assembly GCA_910579145.1. Taxonomy (GTDB): domain Bacteria; phylum Bacillota; class Clostridia; order Lachnospirales; family Lachnospiraceae; genus Eubacterium_F. The sequence goes on along the minus strand of CAJTTQ010000010.1, from coordinate 10,752 downwards.
TGATTGGGTCAGATGTTTCGGACTCACTTGAGCTCGTTACTTCACCGGATGCTGCAGCGATTACGGTAAACTGTGCTGAACGTACGCAGAATTCCCTTACATTTACATGGAATGCCTGCACGGGAGCTACTTCTTATGTCGTATATGATTACAGCAATAAGCAGGTATTGACGACAGTTCCGGCTGCGACCACAACATATACGAGAACGGGTCTCGTTCCTGGTTCTAGTTATGGAATCGTTGTAAAGCCGGTACGTACTTCTGCCAGCGGATTTGCGGCGTCGACGAATGTTTCGGCCCTGTACAATGTTTATACGAGTAAGAATGCGCCGGGGAAACCATCGACAAGTGATTTTACGTTAAGTATCCCAAGTGTCAGATCAAAAACGGTAAGCTTTTTGGCAGCCGATTTGAGCCGTCAGGCGGATGGTTATGAGGTAGAAGTCTACAAAGTAAAAGGCGGAAAGAAAGTAAAAACTTTGTCAGCGTCCAACGGAGTCCGCACAAACAGCATGTCATTCAGCAAGAATACACCGTATAAATACCGTGTGAGATATTATGTCGTAAACGATGGAAAAAATACGTACGGTGAATGGTCTGGGTTCCGGTATTTCCATCGTCAGTCGGTTTCCGGAAAGAAAAAGTGGAATACGGCAAGTAAGAACGCGAAAGTGAAGCTGACATGGAGTAAAGTGACGGGAGCGACCGGATATTCTGTATATGTTTCCACAAGCAAAAACGGAAAGTATAAGAAGGTAAAAACTCTCGGCAAGAACAGCAAGGGATTTACGATTACGAAAATAGGAAAGAAAAAATTGCAGAAAAACAAATCCTATTACATCAAAGTAGAGCCAAAGGTTAAAGATGGCAAGACGACGATTAAAAATGATGCGACGGTTGTGTATACCGCGTATTAATCGTTTCTAAATGAAACACATATCAGAAAGGCCCGCATATTTCAGCTGGGCCTTTTTGTCTTTTTCGAGCAATTGGTCTTTACAGATGAGGACTGTGGTTTTCAGTCAGCCCTTTTTTTGCTATATTTGTCTGTTAAAATAGTTGTGCAAGTACATTTTGATGCAGGTTGCCCTGAAACCCAGGACGATCAGGGAGCATGTACATAAAATAATGATAATCAAGGGAAGAAGCAGGAATGGTGAATAATATGAGACACAGGATCAGGTATTTAGCAGTTTGCGCGGCGGTGCTGGCGGCAGGCGTTTTTCTTTCGTTGTTCCACGGGGCCGGTTCTGAGGCAAAACCGGCGGGGAACGGGAAAAAACTGACATCGATCAAGATTCAGAACAAAGGAGATTTTTTACTGCTTAATAAGGGGGAAAAGAAGAAACTCGATGTCAAAGTCCGGCCGAAAGCTGCTGGGACTCAGGCAGTCAGATGGAAATCGTCGAGGAAAGCCGTCGTTACTGTGAGTAACAAAGGGGTCGTACGGGGAAAGCGGTACGGTAAGGCGACGATTACGGCTTTGGCAGCGGATGGTTCGAAAACAAAGGCCAAATTGCGTGTTTTGGTGGGACGGAGGGTGACAGGCGTGTCATTGACGGCCAATCGTGTGAAACTGGATGTAAAGGGTTCGGCAAAACTGCAGGCAAATGTTTTTCCGGCGAATGCGACGAAACGAAAATTGTCTTATCGTTCGTCCGATAAGAGTGTCGTTTCGGTTTCCTCGAAAGGAGTCCTGCGCGGAAAGGCGGAGGGGAAGGCGAAGATTACGGTCTCGGCAAAGGACGGGTCAGGAAAGAAGGCGATATGCAGCGTGCAGGTATTGGTCCCGTCCCGGTCGGTCATTGTCGATGCGGATGCGCATGGAACAAAGCTTGAAGTGGGGAAAAAATTGACGATTGGGGCTTCTGTTCTGCCCGCAAATGCCACAAACCGGGGTGTGCGGTTTGTGAGTACCGATCCAAAGGTGGCAAAGGTGTCCCAGTCCGGCGTCGTGACCGGATTGGAAGCGGGAACAACGACGATTCAGGCAGCGGCGGCGGATGGAAGGTCTTCCACGGCCGTTGAAGTGGAGGTATACAAAGTGGAATTACGGGATAAAAAACTGGTCGCCCACCGCGGCCTTAGTTCTGAGGCACCGGAGAATTCGACGAAGGCTTTTGAACTGGCAGTAGAACGGGGATTTTACGGAATCGAATGCGATGTGAGAAAGACGCTGGATGATCAGTTTGTGATCATGCACGACGCGGATTTAAGCAGGATGTGCGGGAAGAACCTGACGATCGCGAATATGGATCTGCAGCAGCTAAAAAAATATCCGATCACATCGGGTGCAAATGCCACACAGTATCCTGGATTGACCGTGCCGACACTGGACGAATATCTAGACATACTGGCAGGGAGTGGAACGGTTCATCCCTTTATCGAATTAAAAGAACCATTTACAAAAGCACAACTTCAGAAGATCGCGCAGAAAGTGAAAGAATCCGGTCTGTTTGAGCGAACGTATTTTATCAGCATGTACAAACAGAATCTCATCTTTTTGAAAGAAATCGGAGTGGCGACAAAGGAGAATCTACAGTATGTATACGGAGCAGAGGAGGAAAATAAGACACAGGCGGTGGATGACAGGGTCATCAACTGGTGCATTGCCAATGAGATCAATCTCGATGCGCGGTATACGCTAGTGACGGCATTTGATGTATTTCGCCTGCAGGAAGCGGGGAGAGAGGTAAATGTATGGACGGTAAATCAGTTGGCGAAAGCTTTTGAACTTTTCACGGATGCGCAGGTAGACATGCTGACGACGGAATATTACCTAAATTCGTAGGTTTTGTGATAAAAATCAGTGTTAAATAAAAAAATGTAAAATTTTAAAATTAAGTATTGACTCTTGGTCATTTTTGTGATAGACTTACTAATCATAAAAATGACTAAGGGTCATTTTCTTGCAAAGGGGGAATCAAATTGAACCATTTTGGAAAGTTTATCACACGACACAAATTTATCATTTTAATCCTTGGGATCCTGCTGATCATCCCGTCTGTGATCGGAATGAGCATGACAAGGGTAAACTATGATCTTTTAAGTTACCTGCCGAAGTCGCTCGAGACGGTAGAGGGCCAGGATATCATGGTGGATGAATTTGGCATGGGCGCCTTTTCTATGGTAGTAGTAGAAGATATGGAAAATAAGGACGTCGCCAAATTAAAAGAAAAACTGGCGGAAGTGGAGCATGTAGAAAAGATCATCTGGTATGACAGTGTGGCAGACCTGACGCTTCCGGTCGAAATGCTGCCAGATGACATAAGAGAGGCGCTGTTTCACGAAAATGCGACGATGATGATCGCCCTGTTTGATCAGACGACGTCTGCCGACGAAACGATGGAAGCGGTTACGGAAATGAGGCAGGTCGTGAAAGAACAGGCATTTATAAGTGGTATGTCCGGGATCGTAACGGACATTAAAAACCTGGCGCTTGCGGAGATGCCGATCTATGTGACGATTGCCGCTGTGCTTGCCCTGCTGGTCCTCATTTTCACCATGGAATCCCTGCTGACACCGGTCATTTTCCTGGCAGGTATCGGAATTTCAATTCTTTACAACTTGGGAAGCAATATTTTTCTCGGAGAAATTTCTTATATCACGCAGGCATTGACGGCGGTACTCCAACTGGGAGTTACGATGGACTATTCCATCTTCCTTCTGGAGAGTTACCAGGCAAATAAGATCAGGTTTGAGGGTGACAGGGAACGCGCGATGGCCCACGCGATCGGCAATACATTTAAATCGGTGGTGAGTAGTTCCATCACGACGGTAGCAGGTTTTGCCGCCCTGTGCTTCATGACATTCGCGCTCGGCAGGGACTTGGGAATTGTCATGGCGAAGGGGGTGATCGTCGGTGTGATCACTTGTATTACGCTGCTCCCGTCCATCATCCTCATCTGTGATAAATGGATTGAAAAGACGACGCATCGGAATTTCTTCCCCAAATTTGAGAAAACGAGCAGGTTTATTACCAAACATCATATCGTGGCCATCGTATTGTTTGTGCTTTTGTTCGTTCCGGCCTATTATGGGAACAAGAACGTAGAAGTTTATTATAATATTGATTCCTCGCTGCCGGATACGCTTGATTCAGCCGTGGCAAACCGGAAACTGGATGAGAATTTTAAAATGAACAGTATGCACGTATTGCTGCTGAAAAATGGTCTGTCCATCAAGGAGAAAAATGACCTGCTGAGCGAAATGAAAGAGGTAGACGGGGTAAAATGGGCGCTGGGGTTAAATTCCATCGTGGGGGCAAATATGCCGATGGATATGGTCCCGGATAAATACAAAGATATATTTATGAGTGACGAATACGAGCTGCAGTTTATCTGCTCGGATTACAAGTCGGCGACGGATGAGGTCAATGGACAGATCGCGAGCCTGAACGAAATCGTGAAAAAATACAGTCCTGAGTCGATGATCATCGGGGAGGCGCCATTGATGAAGGATCTCGAAGACGTGACGGATGTGGATCTGGCAACCGTAAATTATTTGTCGATCGCGGCGATCTTTCTCATCATCATGCTGACGTTTAAGTCCATATCCCTTCCGGTTATTTTGGTAAGTGTCATCGAATTTGCCATTTTCCTGAATATGTCAGTTCCGTATTACAGCGGCATCTCCCTTCCGTTTGTGGCGAGTATCGTCATCGGGACGATACAGCTCGGGGCGACAGTCGATTATGCCATACTGATGACGAGCCGGTACCATAAGGAGAGGACCATTAACCATATGACGAAAAAGGAGGCGGTAGCGATCGCCCACCGGACATCGATCAAGTCGATCATCATCAGCGGCCTGAGCTTTTTCGCGGTCACCGTCGGGGTTTCCCTGTATTCGGATATCGACATGATCAGTTCGATCTGTACGCTTTTGGCGAGGGGGGCCGTGATTAGTACGATCTCTGTGATCTGTATCCTGCCGGCAATGCTGACGCTGTTTGATAAATTGATCTGTAAGACGACATTAGATATGAGAAAAATAGATTATTAATGGATGATGAAAGAAAGGATGTGTTTTTTATGAATCGAAACCGAAAATTGAGCAGGGTGAAAAAGTCAGTCGTATCCGGCCTTGTCGTAACAAGCCTTGTGCTGGGGAACAGCACATTTATCCAGGCCGAGCAGGTGACAAAAGAGGAATCCGTGTATGTGAACGCGGAGGCAGACGGGGCGGTAACCGGTATTACGGTGTCGGACTGGTTGAAACATGCGGGTGTCAATGGTACGATCAGTGATAAGTCTACGTTGAAGGATATACAAAATGTAAAAGGGGATGAAACGTTTGAGCAGGACGGCGACGGCCTGAACTGGAGCGCCGGCACAGATGATATTTACTACCAGGGAACGACAGAAAAGGAGCTGCCGGTCAGTGTCAATCTTTCCTACCGTCTGGACGGAAATGAAATATCACCGGAAGAAATCGCCGGAAAAAGCGGGAAAGTCGAAATCCAGGTGAAATACACAAACCACTCTACCGTATCAAAAAAGATAAAGGGCGAGCGGGAAAAGCTGTACACGCCATTTCTGATGGCGACCGGAGTCATCCTTCCGACAGAAAATTTTACGAACGTCGAAGTCGATCACGGCAGGGTTGTAAATGAGGGTTCGAACAACATTGTCATCGGATTTGGCGTGCCCGGCATGGCAGAGAGTCTGGATGTGAGCGGTGACACGGCCGAAAAATTCCCACAGGAGTTCACGGTGACAGCAGATGTCGTCGATTTCTCCCTCGGTAATACGATCACGTATGCCAGCGCGAGTATTTTGTCAGATCTGGAAGTGGACGATGACAGCACGCTTGACGACCTGGAAGATGATATCGAAACACTCGTAGATTCATCGGAAGAACTGGTAGACGGTTCCCAAACACTTTCGGATAAACTGGAAGAACTGCAGGATAAATTTGACGATTACGCACAAGGCGAGAAGGAACTAAATAAAGGGATCGGCGATCTGGCAGCCGGCGGCAGTAAACTGGCCAAAGGAGTAAAAGAATACACGGCAGGCGTGGATTCTCTCGCCAATGGTACGAAAGATTATGTAAATGGAGCAAAGAAGATTACAGATGGCGCAGGCCAGTTATACGGCGCGGCAAAAGAAATGCCGGGCGGCTATAAAGAATTTTCCGCCGGCATCAGCCAATACACCGCAGGCGTGGATGAGATCGCGGAAAAGATGAAAACGAGCGGACTTACGCAGGGAGCAGCCAGTGTGTCCGCCGGTATTTCCGAGTTAAACGGCAATCTGGAGAAGCTCAAAGAATCTTATGACAGCTATGAGGCGATCATCACCGGCATCCAGACACAGGCGGCCCAGATCGAAGACGAGGGACAAAAGCAGGCTCTTCTCGCGTACGCCGAGGGACTGAAAAAACTGTCCACGAGTCAAAAAGAAAGCGTAACAGCACTTGCGGGCGCGACCGATGCAAAGAGCCAATTGAAAAACGGCGCCGCTCAAGTATCCGGCGGGATCAAACAGGTATCGGACGGTGTTTCGGCACTATCTGCGGAGTCCTCCAAGCTGCGCGCGGCTGACGGAAAAATGACGGCCAGCATCCAGACACTCACAACGAAATTAAAAGAACTCAGTGAGGGCGGCGCGAAATTAAGTAAAAATGATAAAAAGCTCCTGGCCGGCGCGAAAAAAATACTAAAAGCGACCAAATCCGTAAAATCCGGCAGCAACGAACTGATCCGCGGCGCCGAAAAATTAAAAAAGGGCAGCGGCAAGCTCCATAGATCGACGGCAAAAGTAACCGACGGCATTACAAAACTCGGAGAGGGAGCAACTGAACTCAGCGACGGAATGAACAAATTCAACGATGAGGGAATCCAGAAGATCAACGAAACATACGAGGAGGATTTCCTGACCTTAAAAGACCGTCTCTCCGTACTTTTAGATATCTCCAAAGAATATACAAATTTCTCAGGAATCGGCGCGGGAATGGATGGTGAAGTGAAATTCATCATAGAAACCGCAGCCATCGAAAAAGAAGAGGAAGAGTGATCATATGGGAAGACTCGACGAAAAGAAAAAGAAAAAACGGGAAGCACTTCTTGAATCCGCGTACGAACTATTTACTTCCAAAGGAGTATTTGACACATCGATATCTGATATCGTAAAAAAAGCGGAAATGGCCAAAGGAACGTTTTATCTCTATTTTAAGGACAAATACGAGATCCGCAACGAACTGGTCACATTAAAAGCCGGCGAGCTCTTCCGGATCGCCAGAGAAAACCTGCAAAAACAAGAACACGAAAATCTGGAAGAAACGGTCATCCACGCGGTAGACATCATCATCGAGCAGCTAAACGCCGACCACACCCTGCTGGAGTTTATCGCCAAAAACCTCCAGTGGGGCCTGTTCCACCACGTCCTCTTAGAGGGCGGCAACGAAGTGTCCACCAGCTTTTTCGACTGGTACTCCGAACTGATCCAACGATCCGGCCGGAAATTCCGAAACCACGAATTCATCATCTACATGATCGTAGAACTCGTCAATTCGACCTGCTACAATGTAATCCTGCACGGTGAGCCTGTCGGACTCGACGAACTAAAAAAGGAGTTGCACCAGCTGATACCAGTGATCATAAAAAACCAGGAGGTGTAGCCGGCGCAGTGTACCGCCAATACCCGCATAAAGTTCCCGTGAAGGCCCGCGCTCTCGCTTATAAATGCGTAGCGGTACTAATGCTGCAACGTGCGCGGGGCGCACTAAATACGCAGCATAAGGACCGACGCATTTAAAAGGGCCTTCACGGGAACTTTATGCGGGTATTAGCTGCTATTCTGCTGGTTGGCTTGTGATTATCGGGAAAGAGATGCCTCTGTGTAAATCTAGGAATATCTCTCTCTTTTTAAGAAACCACCCCAAAGTCGGCACCACAAACAGGGAGCGGCCGCAGTAAGGCAGCAAGGGAACGTTGCCCGAACCCCTGCGGAGTTTACTGCCCCCTCCCCCCCCATTGACTTTCCCCTTTCTTTCCGTTATACTAAATATTGTACGATTGAAGAAAGGTTAGGATGGTTAGAGATATGATTTCTGTATTTACGATGGGTATGATGGCAGTTTGTGTGCTGATCGGGGTTGCGGTTCCGTTTGGCTGTGTTCTTTTGCTGAAAGGCCGCTCCAGTAAGATTGAGTCGGGGCTTTCGGGTGCGGTAGGGTATGGGGTTCTTGGGTATGTTTGGCAGTATGTGTTCTATTTGTTTATTGGAGCGTTTTTGATGAGCGCGCCGATCGCAGGGAATGAAATAGTTCGGGCGGTTATCGTTCAGTTTCTGCTCACGCTCGTCAGTACGGGGTGTACGGCGGCGAGTTTATACTGGGGTATTTACCTGACGAACCAGAAGCAGATTTCGCTGTATCGGAGCGCGGCGGTCGGGATTGGGTTTTCGCTTGGAAAGATTGGGATTGAGTTGGTTTATCCGTATGCGTACAGTCTGTACCTTTCGGTTCAGATGAATGCGGGGACGTGCCAGGCGGATGAGTTGATCCAGCAGTCGATCTTGAGTACGACAGCGGGGTCTTTGATTTCGGGGCTGTATAAGTGCCTGCTCATGTTTGTCATTATTTTTGGGATCGCTCTCATTATGGGGAAGTATTATATTCAGAATAATAAGAAAATGACGTGGCTTTTCGTGATTGGTGTTTATGAGGCGATCATGATCATTAATGTTGTACTGCGTTATCTGTTCCGCACAACGGAATTGGGGACGGATATTGCGCTTATGATTGTTTTGACGTTGATCGCGGCGGCGGCCGGGGTGATCTTGTGGCACTGGTACCGGCATGATGAAGTGGAGGTCAACCCGTTGGCCGTGATCCGGCGGGATTAAGAGATGGCGCAGGCGTTTGGTGTGATAAAAGGTGGGGGAATGGAATAGAATGGTTTGGTTGGATCGCGAGGGAGGGCTGGCATGGAGAGCGAAAGACTGGAGAGGCAGTTTGACTTTTTTAGGGAAATTGATAAAGAGAAGTTTATTGGCAGGCAGACGTATCTGACAGGGGCAGGGAGAAAGGAAAATGATGCGGAACATGCGTGGCATATGGCGGTAATGGCACTTTTACTCAGTGAGTATGCCAATGAGGATATTGATGTGTTACGGACGATTTCTATGATCTTGATCCATGATATCGTGGAGATCGATGCCGGGGATACGTATGCGTATGATGAGGAGGGGAAGACGACCCAGCGCGAGCGGGAACGGATGGCGGCAGAGCGGTTATTTGGACTGCTGCCGGATGATCAGGGTGTCCGGTTCCGGGAGCTGTGGGATGAATTTGAGGCCGCGGTTACGCCAGAGGCGCGCTTTGCCCGCGCGATGGATAATATCCAGCCGCTCATGCTGAATGCGGCGACTGATGGAAAGGCGTGGCGGGAACACGGCGTGCACCTCGGGCAGGTTTTGGGAAGGCAGGAGTGCACCAAATACGGTTCAGAACAATTGTGGGAGTATGCGTATGAAGCTTTTATCAGGCCAAATGTGGAAAAAGGAAATTTGCAGGTATGAGTGTGAGATTGGACAAATACATATCGGATTTTACTGACATGACTCGTTCCCAGGCAAAAAAGGCGGTTCGGGACGGGAAGGTCAGCGTAAACGGAGAAGTGGTGACGAAGGGGGATGAAAAGGTTTCATTCTCCGATTCTGTTTTTTTAGGTGGTTTAGAAATCCGGGGCGCAGATTATCAGTATATGATGATGAATAAGCCGTCGGGGGTTGTGTCAGCGACGGTAGACGGTGAGCATAAAACGGTTTTGGATTGTGTCCGGAGCGGCGTGGATCAGTCATCGGGCAGCCCTCCGCCCTATGTGGCAAAAGATCTATTTCCGATGGGGAGACTGGATAAAGACACGGAGGGCCTGCTGATCCTGACAGACGATGGGCCGCTTGCCCACCGGATCTTGTCGCCAGGGCGTCATGTTCCTAAGAAATACTATGTGGAGCTGGATGCTGCGGTGGATGAGAAGGATATGGAAAAAATGCGGAGTGGGATCGACATTGGGGAGAAGCGTTTGACAAAGCCGGCCAAGATGGAGATTTTGACAGAACATAGTTGTTACCTCACGATCAGTGAAGGCAGATTCCATCAAGTGAAGCGTATGTTTGGATGTTTGGGAAAACGGGTTGTCGCTCTGAAGCGTGTGGAAATGGCTGGTTTGGAACTGGATCCATCATTGGCGGCAGGGGAATGGCGTTTTTTGACAGAAGAGGAAATTGCGTATTTGAAAGGGATTTGAGAACAGGAGGACGTCATGGCGAAAAAGAAATATTACGCGGTAAAGGTGGGAAAGACGCCGGGCATTTATCTGACTTGGGAGGATTGTAAGAGTCAGGTGGACGGGGTGTCTGGTGCGCTCTATAAAAGTTTTCCGACGTTGGCGGAGGCGGAAGCATATATCGGTTCGGTGGAAGACGTGCCAGGTAGAGCGGTTACGGGAGTGTCAGCGGACGCTGGAGTCGGCGAGGGCGCCGTCGTTTTACCGGATCCACAGACGGCGGTGGCTTATGTGGACGGAAGTTATAATGTAGCGACAGGAGAGTATAGCTGCGGTGTGGTATTTTTGTGGGGGGAGGAGGAGCTGCATTTTGCGGAGAAGGGAGAAAATAAGGAACTTGCTTCCATGCGGAATGTGGCGGGGGAGATCATGGGGTCGGAACTCGCGATGAAAAAGGCCTTGGAATTTGGTATGCGATCTCTCTGCATTTACCATGATTACCAGGGAATTGCTTC
>CAJTTQ010000009.1 GCA_910579145.1 uncultured Eubacterium sp. | reverse complement strand
ATTATGTTATGCACATGTACGAAATCTAAAGATATAAGCTGATTTCATTATATCAGCTTGAAATATAATGTTCCATGATGTATAATAAAAGATAATTTGATCTATTCTAATATGTGACTATTTTAAACGAATGGTGGTGCTTAGAAAATGATAGATATCATATATGTCCACTGCAATACGACCCACGGGGATGATTTTGTTTATTATGAGGACGGGCAGAACCGGGACTGGTGGCTCTTGCTCCAGACACATACGCCGGCGTTTTTTATGATCGAAGGCAGGAAGTATGTGATGCCTCCAGAGAGCGCTGTTTTGTATCCACCTTTTTCCACGCTTCACTACGGCGCGCATGAGGGGTATTTTAAAAATGACTGGATCCGGTTCCACACGGACGAGACGTTTATCTGCGAGGGAGAGGTGCCGATCGGGAAACCGTTTGAGGTGAAGGAATTTGATTTTACCCATCACCTTTTCCAGCAGCTCGCCTCGGAAAATTTCTTTGAGAATGAGTATAAGAGCCAGACGATCCACTCATTATTTGAATTGATGTTTTGTAAACTAAAGGAGTCTTTGGACTTCCACAAGGAAAATACCCAGTCGAAAGATCTGCTCGCCCTCCGCCTGAACATCAAAAACGATCCCGGTTTTGACTGGACGGTACCTTATATGGCAAACCTCCTCCATGTCAGTACAGGGTATCTGCATACGCGGTACCGGAAAATGTTCGGCGTGACTTGTATGGACGATGTGATCCAGATGAGGATTTCCCTGGCAGAAGATTATTTAAAACACAGCACCGTGCCGATCCATACGATCGCGGTCAGCTGCGGCTATAAAAATGTGGAGCATTTCAGCCGCCAGTTTAAAAAGAATACCGGGTGTTCACCGCGGGAATACCGGCGCAAATACGAACAATAAATCATAAAAGGATGGGAAAAGGTCTTGTGTGATTTCTCTTTTTACCATATAATGATAGTAGAGTCCAGGTGCGGCACACTGGTACAAAAAAACGCAGAAAGGGTATGAGGGATCATATGAATAAGCGAAGAATGAAAAAAGGAGCGGCGCTGGCTGTATCTTTGGCAGCTGTGAGCGCCTCGTTATTGTTTTACGGCGTATCGCGGGAGAGGGCAAGGGCGTCGGAGCCTGACGAGACAGTCAGCCTCGGCGTTTCCCGGCTCGCTTCCCCGTCACTTCCCCAGGAGGGAAAAGGGTGGAGCGGTGATCATGTCTATTTTGGAACATATGGGGACAAGCCGATGAAGTGGCGGGTACTGGATCCGACGGGGGAAGCTGGCAGCAGTTCGGCAGAGGGAAGTATACTTCTTCAGTCAGACCGTATCATTGACACCATGCCGTTTGAAAATGGCTCCGAGGATGACGGACAGTTTGGAAGCGGCGCGCTGGCACGGAATCAGTGGAAAGCCAGCGGTGTGCGCGCATGGCTGCAGTCTGGGGACGGATTTTTCAGCGATGCCAATTTTTCCAGACTGGAAAAAAAGGGGATCGTACGGACGACTACGGAAGCGCTGGAATCACCGGCTGCGGGACTAAAGAGCGTTTCGCTGAACCGGGATACGATGTTTTTATTGGACGTGAGTGATCTTTCAAATGCCGCCTATGGATATTCATACGAAGAAAGCGCGGCAGGCATAGATCTGAAAAAACCGTGGTGGCTTCGAAGCGCGTACACGAAGTCGGATGCGGGCGTCGGCTGTGTGCTGGCCGGCGGCCAGGTCTTCCGTGATTTTGTATTTGAAGAAAATGGAGTCGTACCGGCCTGCAATCTGGATCCGTCCAGCATCCTGTTCCTCACGCCGGCAAACCGGGCCAAAAGTGGGGAGATCGAACCGGTTCTAACCGAGGAGATCCACGAGTGGAAGCTGACATTGTCCGAAGGCAGAACACTTCGTACCGATGAGGTGGAACGGCATTCGGACGAGATTACCGTGCCGTATACGTATGCGGGGATGGACGCAAACCAGATCTCGGTCCTGATCACGGATGGAGATTACAGGGAAGAGGATGCTTCTGTAAAATATTACGGGAAAGTATCCGAGGATGTTTTTTCGCGCGCGGGTACGGTGACATTTACGCTTCCAGATGAATTTGACGAGGAGAGTGATCAGGTTTATCTGATGGCGGAACAGGTGAATACTGGAAATGGGACGGACTATGCCAGCGAACCGGCTGGCCTGAAACTGCCGCCGCCGCATGAGCATGTATGGGAATGGCGTTACGACGAGGAGGCGCACTGGCAGGTATGTACAGCGCCGGACTGCGATCTCGAGGGTGAGGATGCGATCGAGGAATATGAAGAGCATGATTTTGGAGAGAATGAGGGCGTGATCATCAAAGAAGCTACCGAGGAAGAAGACGGGATCGAGGAGATCCTGTGTGATATATGTGAAAACCGGATCCGGGTGCCATTTTCATTGGAAGGCCCTGATGAGCCGGAAGAGACAGGCGAGCCGGAAGAATCAGATGGCCCTGGGGAACCAGAAGAGCCGCATGAGCATGAATTTGTGGAAGTGGTCGTACGGCCGGCGACATGTACGGAGACCGGGATCAAACGGCGATATTGTGAAGATGAGGACTGCGGGGAAAGTTATGAAGAAGTGATCCCTGCGCTGTCTGCGACACTCAGCCATACGTTTGGGGAGTGGAGGCAGGAAACGGCGCCGACGACTGCGCAGGAAGGCGTTTCCACACGGGTTTGTACGGTCTGTGGCGCGGCGGAGACGAAGAAGCTTCCGAAACTCATACCTGCGCATACGCATACGTATGAAGAAAACGCGTGGATGTCGGATTCGAAATATCACTGGTACCAGTGTGCGTGCGGTGAGACGGAGGACAGGGAGGCCCACGAGTGGAATAAGGGAAAAATCCTGAAAAAACCGACGAAAAAGCAAGAAGGGGAGATGGAGTACCGCTGTACGGTGTGCAAAAAAATCGTAAACCGTCACATGGCGAAGATCGGAACCAAATTTACGTACGGTGCGTATGATTATAAAATAGCGGCCGCGGGAAAAGGCGGGACACCGACGGCAACCCTGCTTGGTTTTGCCAAGGGAAAGAGCAGCAGGATTGTCAAAGTGCCGAAGACGGCAGTGTTAAACGGCGTATCGTATCCGGTATATAAAATAGCCGATAAAGCGTTTGCTTCGCATAAAAAGATCCAAAAGGTCGTCGTAGGCGATAATGTAGAGGTGATAGGAAATTATTCGTTCTTCCTTGCCGAGAATGTGCGGTCGATCACGTTAGGAAGCGGCGTGAGGGTACTCGGTGAGCACGCGTTCTGCCATACGTACAAACTGAGATCCGTCATGGTATACAGCAAAAAGCTGACGGAGGCGGCTACGGGGCTTTTGCATGGGGACAGACAGGACCTGTTCATCGGCGTGCCGTCTGCCAGGGAGGCAAAAAGATATAGACAGGACGTATTTTACACGCATCCGAACTGTGTGCAGTCTAAGAAAAGATAAACTTTATCTAAGAAAAAATAAGTGCTGACGCATTTTAAAAACCCGGGATGCGTAAAAACTGCACTGAAACGATGAATAAGTGGGGGAAAGATCGTCCATACTTACTATGAAAGTTCGCGCGCGGGCGCCGAACCGAACGTGTACCCGTGCAAACTCCGATAATCAAGCGTGAGAACGCATAGGAAGGATGGACGATTTATGTGGGGTATTATAATAGGAATGATTTCCGGCGCGCTGATGAGCGTACAGGGGGTATTTAATTCCGAGGTGACAAAACAGAGCAGCATATGGCTTGCCGCCGCGTTTGTACAGATTTCAGCTTTTGTCGTCTGTGTTGCCGCGTGGCTCGTGACCGGGCGGGACGGAACGGTGGGCAGCCTGTGGCAGGTACAGCCGAAATACATGCTTTTGGGAGGGGCGATCGGTGCGTTTATTACGTATACGGTCATCCAGGCGATGAACCAGTGCGGGCCGGCGCGGGCAGTCGTCTTTATCGTGACGGCGCAGATCGTCGTGGCATATCTGATCGAACTGATGGGACTGTTTGGTGTGGAGAAACAGCCGTTTGAGTGGAGGAAGGTCATCGGGTTAGCCGTGATCGTGGCCGGCATTTTTACTTTTAAATGGAAATAATAGAGAAAAAAATTGATTTTATTGTTGTCAAATTTCCGTTTCATTGATACAATTATAGTATGCACCTTAGTTTGGATTCCTGGGATCAGGAGTGGCAGATTATGGAAAAGAATAAGATCAAATATGTACTTGCTGCTTTGGCAGTACTGGTTTTTGGCATGTTATGTTACAGGGACCGTGCGCTGCCCGGGCAGCAGGGAGAAGAGATGGCGGGTATCTTTGAAAGCGCGGCGACACGGCAGCCAGCTTCGCCGGCAGGGGAAGGAAAGATATACGTACATATCGTTGGCGCGGTGAAAAAGCCGGGCGTATACGCGTTTGAAAAACAGCCGAGAGTGGTGGATGTGGTGACCGAAGCAGGCGGCTTTACGAAAGATGCCGTGAGATCAGAAGTCAATCAGGCAGAAATCGTGGAAGACGGGAGTCAGGTTGTCATCGGGTCAAAGCGGGATAAAAAGGAAAAGGAAGGTGTGGTACAGCCGGAAGCGGAACAGGAGAGCCGATCAGGGGACGCGCGGCTGGATCTCAATACGGCGACGAAAGAAGAACTGATGGGATTGACCGGGATTGGGGAATCGAAGGCGATGTCCATTATCTCGTACAGGGAAACGAATGGAAAATTTAAGAAGATCGAAGAGATCATGAACATTACCGGGATCAAAAACGGTGTTTTCGATAAAATCAAAGATAAGATAAAAGTTTAAAGGGTGATATTTCCGGATCCAAGAAAGGAAGAATGGATAGATGGCAAGGAAAGTATTGGTTGTAGATGACGAGAAACTGATCGTAAAGGGAATACGGTTCAGCCTGGAGCAGGATGGGATGGAAGTAACGTGTGCGTATGACGGGGAGGAGGCGCTTGAACTGGCCGGCGCGC
Source organism: uncultured Eubacterium sp. (assembly GCA_910579145.1). Lineage (GTDB taxonomy): Bacteria > Bacillota > Clostridia > Lachnospirales > Lachnospiraceae > Eubacterium_F. Next base: position 50,725 of record CAJTTQ010000009.1, on the reverse strand, counting down.
ATTCCTACGACGTCATTCTTTTAGATGTCATGCTCCCAAAACTGACAGGATTTGAAGTGTGCCAGCAGATCAGGGAATTTTCAGATGTGCCGATCATCATGCTTACGGCGAAAGGTGATGATATGGACAAAATACTAGGTTTGGAGTATGGGGCCGACGACTATATTACGAAACCGTTCAATATTTTGGAAGTGAAGGCAAGGATCAAGGCCATTATGCGCAGGAGTTCGAAAAAAGAGGCGAAAGAAGCGGAGAACCCGTCGATTCGTACGATTGGCGCCATGAAGGTGGACTCTGAGGGACGCCGTGTGTATTTGGATGGAAAAGAAGTAAACTTAACGGTAAAGGAGTTTGATCTGCTGGAAATCCTGATGAATAATCCAAACAAGGTATACAGCCGCGAGAAACTTTTGAATGATGTCTGGGGCTATGAATACCTCGGTGACGTGAGGACGGTAGATGTACACGTACGGCGTCTGAGGGAAAAAATCGAATCGACTCCGAGCGACCCCAAATATATACATACAAAATGGGGTGTTGGTTATTATTTCCAAGCTTAAAGAAAGATTCAATATATTCAAAAGCCTTCACATTCAGAGTATGGGTGTTCTGATCGTGATCGGCATCGTTCCTCTTATCATTTTTTCTTTTGTATTTTTAAATTTGGCGCAGTCGAGGAACATCTCACAGCAGATTTCAGAACTGCAGGTTCGGGGAAATGTCATTTCGAACCGGATTGCCAGTTCCGGTTATTTTACAGGGAAAGATCGCAATGAGGTGGATGAGGAACTCGCGCACGCCTCGGATGTATCAAACGGCAGGATTCTCATCGTGGATTCCAAGCTGCGGGTGGTCCGGGATACGTACGGACTAGAAGAGGGAGAGATCGTGGTACTCCCTGATGTTGTCCGCTGTTTCCGGGGGGATACGGCAAAAGTAGTCAAACAGCACGCGCGCAGTGTGGAGATTTATATACCGATCATCAGTACGGATCGAAAATCCGCGTATGGTGTGGTAGTGATGAACTGCTCGTTTCAGACGTTACTGTCCCTGTATGACAATATAAAAACCGTGATGATCTCGGTTATTTTGCTGCTCTCGGTCATTATCATCGTGGTGGCGTGGATGCTTTCGCGTAAGCTTGTCTGGCCGTTTCGCCGCGCCGTGGATTCGATCGACCATATTGCTTCCGGTGATTTTAGTGAGAAAATGGAAGTCACGGACAATTTAGAGGTGGCAAATATTTCGGACGCGGTAAATTCCATGCTGGCGGCGGTGCAGAATCTGGAAGATTCGAGGCAGGAATTTGTGTCAAATGTCTCACATGAGTTAAAGACGCCGATCACATCGATCAAAGTGCTGGCGGAATCCCTTACGACGCAGGATGACGTTCCGGTGGAGTTATACCGTGAGTTTATGGAAGACATCAATCAGGAGCTTGAGCGGATGAATAAGATTGTAAACGATCTTCTCTCGCTTGTGAAGATGGATAAGTCCGCTGTCCAGATGGTCGTCGAGGAGGTCAATATCAATGAGTTTATCGAGGGGATCTTAAAGGGGATCACTCCGATCGCCTCCAAACGAAACATTGAGATCGTGTTTGAGAGCGTCCGACCGGTCTCGGCACAGATCGACAGCGTGAAACTGGGGATGGCATTTACGAATATCATTGAAAATGCCGTGAAATATAATTTTGATAACGGATGGGTCAGGGTGTCTCTGAACGCCGACCACAAGTTCTTTTATCTCCGGGTATCGGATTCGGGTGTCGGGATTCCTGAGGATCTTCAGGATCATATTTTTGAACGGTTTTACCGGGTGGACAAGGCGCGTTCGAGGGAAACAGGCGGAAACGGTCTCGGCCTGGCGATTACGAGGAATGCTGTTTTACTCCATCGCGGTTCGATCAAAGTCCACAGCGTGGAAAAGCAGGGAACGACATTTGCGGTCAGGATCCCGCTCAATTATCAGGCGGGGTAATTCATGGAGGTATCAATGGGAAAACGGTGCATACTGCTGTTTGTTTTTTTGCTCGCCGGCTGTGTGCTGGGCGGCTGTGGAAAAGACAGCTATGATCATAAAAAAGGGGAGTTCCGGCTGTACCGCATCGCGGACGACGGCATGGGACTAAAGAGTACGAAATATCAGACTATGGTGGACAGTGACGACACGGTAGGTGTTGTATCGGATCTGTTAACGAACTATGATACGGTAGACGTGAGGGAATTTGAGATCAAAGAGAGGCAGCTTTTTGTCTATTTTTCTTCCGCTTATTATAGTATAGGGGGGATTGATGAGGTGTTGTGGCGGGCGGCGATCGTAAAAACGCTCTGCCAGGTGGACGGCATCGAATACGTTGAGTTTTTTGTGGAGCAGGATTCGCTGGAAATCGATGGGGAACCAGTCGGAGCGATGAGCGAACTCTCTTTTTTGGATTCGATCGGCGGGGACGGGTATACACAGGATAAATATGTTACCCTGTTTTTTGCAGATCTTTCCGGTACTGGCATGAAAGAGGTGACGGCGAGACTGACGTATGATATGACGGTGCCGCTCGCGACTCTTTTGATCGAGCAGCTTCTGGCCGGGCCAGAAAAGATCGAAGGGGTGAATACGTCGGACGTCCGAAAAACGATTCCAGACGGCACGGTACTAAATTCGCTTTCGATCCGGGATAATATATGTTATGTGGATTTTAGCAAGGAATTTTTGAACGTGCAGGCACAGGTGAAAAGTGAGATCGTCATTTACAGCATTGTCAATACATTATGTGAACTTCCAGATGTAAACCGGGTCCAGTTTACCATCGACGGTGAGCAGAAGCAGGATTACAGCGATACGAAAAATTTTGACGCGCCGTTTGAGAGGAATCTCGATCTGGTAAGCGGCGGGAGCAAAGGATAGGAGTGGGAGGTGGCAGTTTGAATGTTTGGCGGAGACCATTATTTTTAGCATTTCTGACGCTGCTCGTATTTGTCAGCGTATGGTATCATTGGATGGGGGAGGAAGGGACGGCAGGGAAGATGTTGTCAGGACAACAGGTTTCAGGGCAGAAGCCCTGGCGCCAGCCAGCCGGGTGTGCCGGCCGGATAGAGGAGATCCAGGTGAAAACGTCTGGCAACGTTCTCGTATTAACGGATGTTGATCTAACAGACACAATTTCTAATGAACGCATTCCATGTAAGAAAATTCTGATCTTTCAATCTCAAAATAAAAATCTATTTGATGAATCCAAACCAGGGAATCAGCTATATATCAAAGGAACGTATACGGCATTCGCGCGGGCGGGAAATCCGGGCGAATTTGACGAACGCATTTACTACAGCGGTTACGGGATCGATGGAAAACTGTTCGCGGATTCGGTCACGGTGACAGACAGCCGCTGTGACTGGTTCCGGTGTATCCTCGATTCGTTTCGGCAGCAGGCGGCAGAGCGGCTGTTTGCCTTGATGCGGGAGGACGACGCCGGTATGCTCTGCGCGATGCTTCTCGGGGAGAAGGCCTATCTGCCGGAGGAGGAGAAGGAGATGTACCAGCGGACGGGGATCGGGCACATGCTGGTCATTTCCGGCCTTCACATCTCGCTGTTAGCTGCCGGGCTGTTCTACTTTTTAAGGAGCTATGTCATGCCGATGAAAGGGGCAGTCGTAGTGACAGCCGCATTTTTATTTTTGTACGGGCAGTTTACCGGATTTCAGGTAGCTGCGGTCAGGGCGATACTGATGACGAGCTGCTCGCTATTTGCCAGATATACCGGGAGAAGCTATGATCCGTTATCGGCGCTGTCGCTGAGCGGGATCCTGACGATCCTGTGGGAGCCGGCGCAATTGTTTCAATGCGGATTTATCCTCTCTTATACAGCCATCGGCGGAATCCTTTTATTTGCGCCTGTGCTGGAAAAGAGCCGGAAAAAAGGCGGGATCTGGCAGTCGTTCCTTTTTAGCGCTTCGGTGTTTGTTGTAACGATGCCGGTCATGTTATGGTTTTATTACGAAATATGCCCTTACTCGGTTTTGGCGAATGTCCTCGTCCTGCCATTTTTATCCCTGCTCGTGGGAGTCGGGGCTGCCGGGTGTATGCTCTCGTTTTTGTGGCCGTCCGGCGGAGCTTTTTTGCTCGCGTCGGTCCATTACATATTTGAATTTTATGAAGCGGTATGCCGTGTGGTCCTCTCGCTGCCGATGAGCCGGGTTGTGACCGGCCGTCCGCCGGTTTGGTGCCTGATTATTTACTATGCGGTTTTGGTGTCGGCGGTGTGCCTTTATCTGAAATGGGAGGAGTGTCTTTGGATATATGCCGGAGCAGCGCTTTTATTCCTGTCATGCCTGTTATTCCGCCCGCAGATCCGGTTTATGTATGCGCAGCTTGATGTGGGGCAGGGAGACTGCGCCTGCCTGTTTTATGGGAATAAGACGATTTTGATCGACGGAGGCAGTTCCTCGGAGTCTGACGTTGGAAAATATAAGATACAAAAGTTTTTATCGTATTATGGAAGGGACAGGGTGGATCTGATCTTTGTGAGCCACAGTGATGACGATCACACAAACGGCGTGGTGGAATTGGTGGAGAACCAGAAAAAATGGGGGATTTCTGTGGGCGGCGTTGTGCTGCCGGACATCAATAAAAAGGAGGATGGATACGAGGCGCTCGTCTCGCTGTTTTCCAGGTTTCAGACGCCTGTGTACCGGATGAAAAAGGGAGATCGTTTTTGTGAGGGCGAGCTGAAGATCCTCTGCCTCCATCCATTTCCAGAATATGAGTGGAAGAGCGCGAATGATTATTCGCTGACACTTGATATCGCGTATCGGAATATCCGCATCCTTTCTGCCGGTGATCTGGAGGAGGACGGGGAGCAGGCGGCCGGGCCTGTCAAGGGGCCGTATGATCTGCTAAAGGTTGGGCATCATGGATCCAAAACATCGTCCTCGCCGCAGTTTCTTCGCGAGACGGCCCCGGTGCACGCCGTCATCTCGGCCGGACGGGGGAACCGGTATGGCCATCCGGCGCCGGTCACGATCGAGAGGCTGGAGCAGGAGAGGGCATGTATCTGGAACACGATGGAACAGGGAGCAGTTTTTCTGCGGTGGAAACCGGAAGGCGGACAGATAAGCAGTTTTTTAGAATAAAAAAAGGGGGTGCGCAGTGGACTTGCGCACCCTAATGGCAATAGCGGACCAATAAAATAAAAATTAGCCCGTTAAGCGGAGACGGTGGGATTCGAACCCACGTGCCCGTGAAGGCAAAACGATTTCGAGTCGTTCTCGTTATGACCACTTCGATACGTCTCCGTAAAATAAACGTATCGTCTCCGAAACGAAAAACACCATCTATATCTTTATACCATTTTTTTCTTGGCTTGTCAATGCTTTTTTCAAATTTTTTCAGAAATTTCTAAATTTTTTTACTTTTTAACGTTTGCAAGAGGAACAGTTCCGCAACAAGTTTTTCGCTCAGCTTCCCTGTCTTAAACCGTTCTTCGCAATCTGTCCGCTGTTCGAGCAGCGAGAGGAGCTGTTTTCTGGAAAAATGAGCGGCCTGGTTTTTATATTTTTTTACCGTAAAAGAAGGGATTCCGATTTTTTTTGCCACATCGCGGTCAGGCATCGCGGTCCCGGATTCCTTTATTTGGATCAGGATATTGATATGGCGTCCGAGCAGGTGGAGGATAACGGGCGGGGGTTCTTTTAATTCCAGCAGATCCCCGTAAAGACGGAATACCCTCTCGTTTTCTCCGGCGATGACGGCGTCGATCATATCAAATATTTTTCCGACGGTCTGGCCGGAACATATGGTGTCCACGTCAGCTGCCGTGACCTCCGTCCGATCGCCGGTATAGCCGATCAGCTTATCCAGCTCATTGATGATGCGGTCCATTTGAAATCCGATTTTTGCCAGACAGTACTCCGCCGTGCGGCGGGAGCATGTTTTGTGATTCCGTTTTAAATAGGCAGCGACCCACGGGATCAGATCTTTTTCCGGCTGTGGGGCACACTCTGTGACACAGCCGTTTTTCTGGATCCATTTGTACAGCCGGTTACGCTTATCCACGCGCTTTTCTACAAATACGACATAAGTAGTATCAGGAAAATCTGCTAACATACCGGCGGCTTCATTGGATGACTGGAACAGGCCGGTGTTTTCCATTAAGATCAGGCGCTGCTTCTCAAAAAAAGGGAGTGTCTGTCCGAGGGAGGCGACTTCTTCGAGGGGAATGGATTCTCCCTCAAAAAACGAGGCGTTCATATCGTCGCCCTCTTTGGAAAGTGCCGTTTTCAATTTGTTCTTATAATAGCGCACCATATAGGGTTCTTCGCCATAGATCAAATGAAACCGGGCGAATTCGCCGGTCTTGATCTGAGCATCTATCGTCTGCAAATCGGAATGCCTCCGTGATCTAATTTTCTTGTATTCATAAACAACTGCTGTCATATAATTATAGTGTTTTTGTGTCGGACTGTCAATAATGTGACAAAAACATGTAATACAATTGAAACAAATTTGGCGTTGAATTATTCATTTGAAGATGTTATACTTTCAAAATAGGACGTGGAAAGGTGGATCTGTTTATTATGTGGAAGAAGAGGCTTTTGATCATAGCCAGGATTATTGTATGTGTTGTCTTACTCGGAGTGGCAGGGGCATTCCTTTATAATAGCAAAGAATATTTTGGAAATCAGTTTGGCCGGAAAACAGTTATCAGCAACACGGATGTCAGTTCTCTTACTGTGGATGAGGCGGTTGCCGTGATGAACGCCTCGGAGGGGTTTTCCGTCGAATTTTCCAAAGATGGTATATTACAGGATATTGATATTTCAGCAGCCGTGACAAGGGAATTTTCCAAAGATGAGGTGACCCAGTGCCAAAAGAGTTCTTCCTTTCAGGAATATTTGTTCGGGAGAGAAAAGGATTATCAGGTCAAACCGGCGCGTTCGGTCGTAGATGAGGCAAAACTGCGCGAGATTTTAGAGCAGTCACTTCCGCAGCCGACGACGAAATCGGAAGATGCTTATATCAATGAAAAATTTGAGCTGGTGCCGGAAATTTTTGGTGATGAGGTTGATTATGACAGGTTGATCGGTGACATCACCGAGGGGATCGGCACGGGACTTAAACTGGATTATAAGCTGGAAGATTACTATATCGTGCCGAAATACACGAAGGAAAACGAAGATATCGTTAAAGTGGTAAAGGAAATCGATGCCTACTCCGCCATGAAGATCGAGTATGAGTTCGGGGAGGAAAAGGAAGTCATCGACTGGGAAAAATTGAAGAAATACTTGAAGTACGATAAGAAGAAGGTTACGTTAACGTTAAAGACGAAGTGGGTTGAACAGTTTGTCCAGGATTTAAGTAAAAAATATAACACATATGGGAAAGCGAGAAAGTTTAAAACAACAAAGGACGGTACTGTCGAGATAAAAGGCGGGATCCTGGGCTGGTGGATCAATCAGGATGAGACGGCTAAGCAGCTCAAAAAACTGCTGAAGCAGAAAAAGAGCAAGACGCTGGAGCCGGTTTACCGAAATGTAGCTGTGCAGCACGGCAAAGACGATGTGGGAGATACGTACGTCGAAGTGAGCATAGAGCGGCAGCATGTGTGGTTTTACAAAGACGGCAAGTTAAAAATGGATTCGGACTGCGTGACGGGAAAACTGACGAAAGACAGGAAAACGACCGTTGGGGTACACCGGCTATATGGAAAGCAGAGAGACCGTTATCTGGGAACGATCGCGGTACAGGGATACCGCTCGTTTGTCCATTACTGGATGCCGTTTAACTGGGATGGCCAGGGACTGCACGATGCCAATTGGCGCAGTAAATTTGGCGGTAAGATTTATAAATCCGGCGGTTCTCACGGTTGCGTCAACCTTCCGCCTTCCTTTGCCGGAAAACTCTATGAGCAGTTAGAGGTGGGAACACCAGTTGTTGTATATTAAGATACCAGATCCTTTTGGATTCAAATGAGAAAGGCCCGCATTTTGAGCGGGCCTTTTGTTCGATGTTCTATTCGACTGTTACCGATTTTGCCAGGTTTCTTGGCTGGTCTACATTCAAACCCTTTTCCACGGAAACATAGTAAGCCAGGTACTGCAGTAAGACGGCGGATACAAATGGCGTAAATAGAGGCGGGGTCTCCGGCAGTACGATCTGGTGATCGCAGAGACTGGCGTCTACCGAAGCGTTCCGGTCAGTGATCAGAATAACTTTGGCGCCGCGGGAACGGACTTCCTGTACATTGGAGATCACTTTCGCGTAGACATCCGGCTGTGTGGCGAGCGCGATGATGGGTATATTGTCCGTGATCAAAGAAATCGTGCCGTGCTTTAACTCACCGGCGGCATATGCCTCGGAGTGGATGTAACTGATCTCTTTTAGTTTCAGGGAACCTTCGCAGGAAAGTGCGTAGTCTAACCCCCGTCCGATAAAGAAAATACTGCCGGCATGGACGATCCGCTTTGCGATGCTCTCGACCTGGCTGTCAAAGGAGAGGGTGTCTTCCACCTGCTCGGCAACGCCAGCCAGATGCTGCATATATGTTTTGGTTTCTTCCTCCGAGATTTCTCCGGTCACGTAAGCCAGGCGGAAAGCGATCAGGTACATGACAGCGACCTGGACCGTATAGGCTTTCGTACTGCATACCGATATTTCAGGGCCGGCGTGGGTGTAAAGCACATAGTCGCTTTCCCGTGCGACCGAAGATCCTTTGACATTGACAACCGAAAGGGTTTTTGCGCCCTTTGATTTGGCAAGCCGAAGAGCGGCGATCGTATCCGCTGTTTCTCCCGACTGGGAAATCGTGATAACAAGCGTATGTTGATCAATGATCGGGTTTTGATAGCGGAATTCGGACGCGATGTCGACCGAAACGGGAATCCGTGCCAGCCGTTCGATCATGTTACGGCCGATCAGGCCGGCGTGCATGGCGGAGCCGCAGGCGGTGATCACGACCCGGTTGATATTCTCAAATATTTCATCGGACACCTGATCGGTGGAAAAGTCCGGCATGCCGCCGACATACCTTGGCGTGATGGTATTTCTCAGGGCGTCCGGCTGTTCATGTATTTCCTTCATCATAAAGTGGTCATAGCCGCCTTTTTTGGCAGCGCCCACATCCCAGCTTATGTGATGGATCGTAGGGCCGTATATGTCGCCGTACTCATCTTTTACGATGATCTCGTCTTTGGAAATGACGGCGATATGATTTTCTTTTAAGACGAAGTAGTGGTTGGTATGGTTGACGAGTGCCACCATATCGGAAGCGATGATCGATCCGTTTTTCGTGTGGGCGGCGACCAGGGGACTGCCGCTGCGGATGGCGAAGATCGTTTCGGGGATGTCTTCGAACATAATACAGAACCCGTACGCACCTGTTAATTTTTCCACAGCAAGACGGATGGCTTCTTCCGGATTTCCGCGGTAGCAGTCGTCGATGACCATCGCGGCGATTTCCGAATCGGTTTGAGAAACCGGCTTCTTGCCTTTAGCCTCCAGTTCTTTTTGGAGTTCCTGATAATTTTCAATGATCCCGTTATGGATCAGTGTAACTTTTCCCGCCGTATGTGGGTGTGAGTTTGTGTTGGAAACGCCGCCGTGCGTCGCCCAGCGGGTGTGTCCAATGCCGCAGGTAGAAGGGGCATCGTTCTCATTCGTCTGAACGAGGCTGCGAAGAGCGGAAACCTTTCCGATCGTTTTTATCGTCTGAATGCCGTCATCGGTAAAAAAAGAGATGCCAGCGCTGTCGTATCCCCGGTATTCCAACGCCTGTAATCCGTCTATCAGCGTTTTTTTCGCGTCGAGGAACCCTACATAACCTATAATTCCACACATAATAATCCTCCAAAGACTTTCTTTTCAATAAGTAGTATATGATTTGCAAATTAATCTGAATATATCATATGGAAATAGAAAAGTCAAGAAAGTCGTTTTTTGTGAAAAGGAATTGTGCCAGAAGAAAAGATGTGATAAAATAGTCGTGCAGGCATTCGATACAAGATGTGTTACGGTTTGTCATGAAAAGAAAGAGGGAAAGAAGAAATAGATGCAGAAATTCAGAGTGGAATTAAAAAAAACAGTGGATGATTCGTATGATGTGCGGATCGGAAGGAATCTGATACCGGAACTGGTGGAAGATCTGAAAAGCGGTCTGGCTGGAACCGGTAAAAAGTTTGCGGTAGTGACTGACACGAATGTCAGGGATCTGTATGCGGCACCGCTCGTCGGGCATTTGCGCGAGGCGGGATTTACGGCCGAATTGTTTGTGTTTCCTGCCGGGGAAAAGAGTAAGGTAAGGAAGACAAAAGAGCAGATCGAGGACGCGATGCTGCACAAAGGGTTCCGGCGGGACTGCTGCGTCATTGCGGCAGGCGGCGGCGTCGTATCGGATCTGGCCGGGTTTATCGCGGGGACGTTTGGCCGGGGTGTGCCGTACATCAATTATACGACGACCCTTTTGGCGGCTGCCGATGCGTCGATCGGAGGGAAAACGGCGGTGGATACCGAACTGGCCACGAACCTGATCGGGTTGATCTACCAGCCGAAAAAAGTGTATGTGGACATTGATACGTGGAAGACGCTGCCAAAGGAGCATCTGATCAATGGCCTGGCGGAGACGGTCAAACACGCCTGTCTTGCGGATGCGCAGTTCTTTTCGTATATCGAAGACCATGTGGACGATATCTTAAACGGTGTACCGGAAGTCTGTGAATACATTTCCGAACAGAACTGCCGTGTCAAATATGAGGTCGTGATGAAGGACGAGAAGGAAAAAAACCTCCGGGAGATACTGAACCTGGGCCATACGGTGGGACGCGCCATCGAGACGGTAAGCGGTTACCGGCTGCTGCACGGACAGGCTCTCTCGATCGGTATGACAGCGCAAGTGAACCTGGGCTGTAAGCTGGAGTATTTGACCGAAGAGGAGAGGGACCGGGTCATCGCGCTCCAGAAGAAGATCGGGTTACCCGTTTCGATCCCGGACGGCATAGACAGGGAAGAGCTGGTGAAAAAACTGTACACGGATAAAAAGGTTCGCGACGGGAAGCTGCGTTTTGTGTTTCAAAAAGGGATCGGTGATGTGATGACATTTGGGGAAGATGTCTATGCGAGACCGGTTGCGGAATGTGAGATCCGTGAGATCATAATGGAATTATAAGGAACAGATAGATAGGTGGGGATCATTTGAACAGGAGACGGGTTGGGAGCGAAAAAGAAGCGCTCGTGTGTAAATATCTGGAGGAAAAGGGATACCGCATCGTTGTCACGAATTACTGGTGCCGGATAGCGGAGATCGACATCGTGGCAAACGATGGGGACGTACTCGTATTTGTGGAAGTAAAATATCGGAAAAATGCGGCGTGCGGTGGAAGCATGTATGCGGTCGGTTTTAAAAAAAGAAGGAATATTTCCCGATGTGCCAGATATTATATATATAAAGAAGGGATAGCGCCTGATACGCCGATGCGGTTTGATGTGGTAGCCATCGACGGCGAACAGGTGGTACATGTGGAAAACGCATTTGATGCCATATAAAAAAACGCGGGAAAATGACAGGGAGGTTTCTTCTTCAAGAAATCTCCCTGGATAGGTTGGTTCTTATGATGTAAGGATCTGTCTGGATTTCCTGATCCCGTTAATTTCATACGCGGATGTCAATCGTTCCTCCCAGTGCGGGATTTACGGACTGCTCCATCATATGTACGAGCTGGCTGCCCACTGCTTCCTGCAGGTCAAGGGTTTTCTTCATCATAGCAACCGATACTTGAGACTGCGTGCTCTGAATGGCATTTGCACTTGCGTAGCCGGCGATGTCCATACCAAGACTTAAATCCATTGTATCAACCTCCTTTAAACACAAACACGTAATTTTTCTAAATTATATCATGCGCGGACAGAAAATACAATGCTTTTTTCTATTGATTTTGGATACGTTTTCCTGTAGAATAAAGGGAGTGCGTGGTAATTTTTGATAAAATATGGAGAAATGAGGAGTACTATGAGTAAACCAATTGTTGCTGTCGTCGGAAGGCCCAATGTGGGAAAATCGACGCTTTTTAATACACTGGCGGGCGAGAGGATTTCGATCGTAAAAGATTATCCCGGTGTGACCAGAGACCGGATCTATACGGATATTACGTGGCTCGACCACAGTTTGTCGCTGATCGATACCGGCGGGATCGACCTCGATACGAAGGATGCCATGCTCTCTCATATGCGCGAGCAGGCAAATATCGCCATTGATACGGCCGATGTCATTTTATTTCTCACCGATGTCCGTCAGGGACTGGTCGACATGGATTTTAAGGTGGCGGATATGCTGCGCAAATCAGGGAAACCGGTTGTCTTAGTCGTAAATAAAGTAGATCATTTCGAAAAATATATGCCGGATGTTTACGAATTTTATAATCTGGGGATCGGGGATCCCCATCCGGTGTCGGCATCCTCGAAACTGGGGATCGGCGACATGCTTGACGCGGTGTTGGAACATATCGCGCCGGAAAAGTTTGATGAGGCGGAGGATGAGCGCCCGAAAATAGCGATCGTCGGGAAGCCGAATGCCGGAAAATCCTCGCTTGTGAACAAACTGGTCGGGAAAAACCGTGTGATCGTGTCAGAAATTGCCGGAACGACGCGGGATGCGATCGATACCGAGATCATCCGGGACGGAAAAGAATATGTATTTATTGATACGGCTGGTATAAGAAGGAAGAATAAAATCAAAGAAGATTTAGAAAGATATAGTATTATCAGAACCGTTGCGGCGATCGAGCGCTCGGACGTCGTCATTTTGATGATCGACGCCATCGAGGGTGTCACGGAGCAGGACGCGAAGATTGCGGGCATCGCCCACGACCGGGGAAAGGGCCTGATCATTGCCGTCAACAAATGGGATGCGGTGGAAAAGGATAACCATACGGTGAAAGAGTATACGAACCGCGTGCGGGAAATCCTTTCCTTTGTTCCATACGCGGAGATCATGTTCATCTCCGCGCTCACGGGGCAGCGCACGGAGAAACTGTTTGAGCGGATCGAGACGGTGATCCAGTTCCACTCCCTGCGCATCCAGACGGGTGTTCTCAATGAGATCCTGATGGAAGCCGTTGCGATGCAGCAGCCGCCGTCGGATAAAGGAAAAAGGCTCAAACTGTTTTATATGACACAGGTCAGCACGAAGCCTCCAACGTTTGTGATCTTTGTGAACAGTAAGGAGCTGATGCACTTTTCCTATCAGCGTTATATAGAAAACCGGATTCGGGAAACCTTTGGTTTTACCGGTACGCCGATCCGGATGTTTATTCGTGAACGAAAGGAGTAATGGCGGTGTCAGCATATATCTTAACCGGATTTGTGATCTTGGTCATTGGCTACGCATTTGGCTGTTTTCCCACGGGATATCTTGTCGGTAAAATGAATGGGATGGATATACGTTCGACGGGAAGCGGCAATATCGGCACGACGAACGCGCTCCGCTCCCTCGGGGCGAAGGCGGGGGCGCTTACGTTTCTCGGGGATCTGCTGAAAGCGTTTATCCCGATGCTCGTTGTCAAGTTCGTCTACTGTGTCAGGATGGGCTGCAGCCAGGATCTAACTTATATGTTTACTCTTTGCGCCGGTCTCGGCGTCGTACTGGGACACAATTTTCCGGTCACGCTGAAGTTCCGGGGTGGAAAGGGGATCGCTGTCTCAGCGGCGGTCATCGTCGTATCTACGCTTGATCCGCTGTTCATCGCGGTGGGCCTGGCTATTTTTGTCGTCGTAGTGGCGGTTACGCGTTACGTGTCTCTCGGTTCCCTGATCGTTGTGTGGTATATCCCGGTGTTTTCCGTGATCCATTACCGTGACAGTAACTATTTTCCGCTATTGCTTACGATAAGCCTGCTGTTTACCGGACTGGCTTACATAAAGCATAAGGCGAATATCATAAGGCTTTTACAGGGAACAGAAAATAAACTTGGGGCAAAACGTGAAGAGGACCGCTAAGGAGGAATGGAAATGAAAAATATAAGCTTTTTGGGAGCGGGAAGCTGGGGAACGGCGCTTGCCATCTTATGCGCGAACAACGGCCACCGCGTGACCGTCTGGTCCGCGGTGAAGGAGGAGACCGATATGCTCCGCGAGAAGAGGGAGCATGTGGACCGCTTACCGGGGGTAAAACTGCCGGCATCCATTGTGATCGAAGATGATTTGGAACAGGCGTGCCGGAATAAGGATATTATCGTATTTTCTGTGGCGTCGCCTTACGTGCGTTCCACGGCGAAGCTGGCAAAGCCTTTTATCGAAGACGGTCAGATCATCGTCAATGTGGGGAAGGGGATCGAGGAACATACACTGCTGACGTTATGTGAAATTCTGGAGGATGAACTACCGAAGGCGGACGTGGCAGTCCTTTCCGGCCCGAGCCATGCGGAGGAGGTTTCAAAACAGATACCAACTACAGTTGTAGTAGGAGCAAAGACGGAAAAGACGGCGGTTTTTATCCAGGATGTATTTATGGGAGAGAACTTCCGCGTGTATGTCAGTCCGGATATTATCGGAATTGAGATCGGCGGGGCGCTGAAAAATGTCATTGCGCTTGCCGCCGGTATTTTGGAAGGAATGGGGATGGGAGATAATACGAAGGCGGCGCTCATGACGCGGGGGATCGCGGAGATCAGCCGTCTGGGGGTTGAGCTCGGCGGAAAGACGGAATCCTTTTTCGGGCTTTCCGGCATTGGCGACCTGATCGTAACCTGTACGAGTACCCACAGCCGGAATCACAACTGCGGCTATCTGCTCGGGAAGGGGAAGACGCTCGATGAGGCAAAACAGGAGATCCGCCAGGTGATCGAGGGAGTGAACTGTGCCAAAGCAGCTATGGCGCTGGCCAATAAACACCATGTCAATATGCCGATCGTCGAACAGATCAACGCAGTACTCTTTGAGGACAAGCCGACCGAGCAGGCGCTGAAAGATTTGATCCTGCGGGAGCGTGTGGCGGAATACCAGTCGTTGAGCTGGAGTTGACCCGTGTTTGGACTCCTTTTTTTGACATATTTTTGTCTTATTGGATTGGTATTATATGGACATAAATACGAAATAGAAATGGATGGATGAACATGGATGAGAAAAAATGGAGTAAAATAGCATTGCTCGTATGCGTATTGTGTCTCGGATTGTCTGGGAGCATCTGTGCGGGACGGCGCGTATGGGCAGCTGAAAATCCGGCTTATACGGTAACAAAAGGTAAAAAAGTCACGATCTTTACGATCATTAAAAAGAATCCGCTGACGGCGGCGAAAAAATCGAAGTATCAAAAGCTGACGTGGAAATCAAAAAATAAAAAGATCGTCAAGATCGTAAAGAAGAATAAACTGAAAGGGGTAAAAAAAGGGAGTACGTATATCCGTGGGTATAACAGCAAGAAGAAAAAAGTATTGTCGATCAAGGTGACAGTGGGAAAAAAGGTGTCGAAGATCAATGTGGCGCAGGCAAGTGTGAAGATGTATCCGGGCGGGCAGCAGAATCTGGGAGCGAAAGCGGCGCCGGCCAGCGCATCAAATAAAAGGTTATTTTATTCTTCCTCCGACCCGTCTGTTGCGAAGGTTTCCAAGACCGGGAAGGTGACGGCAGTTGCCAACGGGAAGTCCGTGGTGACCATTACGTCAAAAGACGGGAGCAAGACGAAAAAAGTAACGGTCAGGGTGCAGTCGGAGCTGGTTCGGACAACGGCGAAAGGAGCTGTCCGCGGGATCGAGGACGCGAACGCAAGCGCGCTTATCTGGTACGGCATTCCTTACGGCGCGTCCACTGCCGGCAAGAACCGCTGGAAAGCGCCGCAGCCGGTGTCGGCGTGGCTCGGTACGCTCAATGCTTCCGCTGCGAAAGAGCCGGCAGCGCAGTACAGTGACGGAACTTCGTACATGGGCACGGAAGACTGTCTGTATGTCAATATTTACCGGCCAAACAATGGGGATAAGAATTTACCGGTTATGGTTTATCTGCACGGAGGAGGAAACGCCTCTGGAACGTCGAATGTGAGTTTTTCCAGTTTTTCCGCCGCCGCGAACTGTGTTGTCGTTTCGGTGGAGTACAGGCTGGGGGCGTTTGGCTTTTTGAGCCATCCCGCGTTAAAGAATGGGACACAAGAGGAGAACAGCGGAAATTTTGCGCTGTTAGATATAAAAGCGGCGCTGAGCTGGGTGCGGGATGAGATCGCTGTTTTTGGTGGGAATCCCGGAAATGTGACGCTGTCCGGTTTTTCTGCCGGCGCAAGAAACGCGCTCCTTTGTATGATCTCACCGGGCATGAATGGACTGTTCCACAAAGCGATCATTTTCAGCGGCGGCTGTAATACGTGTGCGCCGGAGGATGGAGAGGAATCCGCGGAGGAAAAACTCGCTTCCATTTTGGTGAAACGGGGGACATACGCGACGAAAAAGAGTGCACTTGCGTTTTTGAACGACGCGGACGACGACGTGATCCGTGAGCTGTTCCTCGGATTGTCTACGACGGAAGTCGCGAACATGTACAAATCGTCGTCTCTGCGGCTGGGTGAGTTCCCACAGGGGTTCCATGATGGAACCGTCATTCCGAAAGAGGGATTTTCTGTCATCACATCCGGAAATTATAACCGTGTCCCGGTGATCCTTGGGAGTGATGCCACAGAGTTTTCGAGTTATGCGTGGAATGGGAAACTGGATTCGGAACTGGAAAATCTGACGCAGATCACGACGGGCTCCCAAATGCTGAATCTCGTGACGAACGGGGTGAAGTTTGGAAGTATGCTGCAGTCGGGACATTATATCGAAAAGACGGCGAACCAGCTCTACCAGGACGGCGCTCATGCGCCGGTATATGCGTACCGATTCCGCTGGGGAACTGACGCGACTGTCACCGATGGCTTTTACAGCCGGTTTGTAGGGGCATTCCACGGCTCGGGCAAAGATTTCCTGCGAGGCATCTATAAGAATAATTATACGGAATACGCGCCGAACGCACTGAGTTCCGCAAACAAGGAGGGGCGGAAAGCCCTGACGGAACTGATGCAGAAATATGTGGGGAATTTCCTTGCAAAAGGAAATCCGAACGGCGCTTCCCTGGCAAACTGGGACACATGGAACAATGCGCCTGGCGTGCAGAAGCTGATGATCTTTGACGCGGATGCGGCGAAGAGCCGATCGGGCATGAACAGTGAGTATTATGACGAAGCGGATACGTTTGCGCAGATGCGCAAGGGTCTGACGAAGGCAGAGTATAACATCCTTGTCAAGTCGCTGTTCGAGGGCCGGTTCTTTATGCCGGAGGTTGTGCCGGAGTATTGATGCGATCTGATTTCGAGAGGTTCAAGAGGGAAAGGGACACAAGGAAAATTGGTATTGAAGATTACATTGATACGGCTGAACATGTTTGAACAGAGCAGTTCAGATGCCATGAAGCCGCTTTTATTCGGGATCATAAAAAGCCTGGCGTCTTCGTCGTATACATTGAGTTCATGGATGAGAGGGTGGAAAAACTTCCAGATGCGATCGACTCGGATATTATTGCTTTTTCGGTCGAAACATATACGGCAAAGCGGGCGCATATACTTGCTGGCAAGTACCGCACGGATCACAATATCATCGTGATGGGTTATTACCATTTTTATTTTGATCTTTCGCAGTCGGAAGGCGTTGAAATCATCAGGGTATCAAATGTATATTATCCTATATTTCAAACAGTGCACAACGCAAAGATGATACCTGCCAGAGAAACGAAATTGATCCAAAGTGATCTGCTGGATATCGGAGGCGTATTAAACTTTTTAGCAGATGAAGAATTTCAAAAAGGTTATTTTAACACGGATAGGCCGAGGGAAATGTTTGCCATGAAAACATGGAAAGATGTGGGGAAAAGCTGGGATCAGATTTCCGAGGCGGAAAGAGAAAAAGCTGGAAAGGATCGAGCTTTTTCACATAATAGAATGCGTAAATATAAATTGACGTATACGGAGAATACATGTATGTTACAACAGCTCGTTTCCTTTTGTGAAAAAAATTCGATCCAGCTTCTCTTTGTTGTGACACCAGGCAGTAAGTATTACCGCAGTTTCATTGATCCTATGTTTAAAAATGATTTTTATGCCGCGCTGGACCGTGTCGAAGGAAACGTTCATTTACTGGATCTATTTGATGAGGCATCTTTTTTGGGATCGAGATTTTAATGATGCCGATCATCTCAGTGACTCAGGGGCCGAGAAGATGACGGAGTGCATTTTGAGATTTGTTCAATCAAGCGGGCCATTTCCTACCGGAACTGCCCCTTAAACTTCTGCTCGCAGTACATACAGCGGTAGATCCGGTTTTTCTTATCCGTCAGCTTGAAGCGGTGTGGAAGCTCCTGTTCGATCGAAGTGATGCAGCGCGGATTTTTGCACATAATGATGTTTGTCACAACGTCGGGAAGTCCGAGTGTGCGCTTTTCTACAATTTTATCGTTTTCAATCATATTGATAGTTATATTTTCATCGAGGACACCGAGTATGTCGAGGTCTACGGTGAGGGGCCCCTCAATTTTGATAATGTCCTTTTTTCCCATTTTATTACTTCTGGCATTTTTAATGATCGCGACGCTGCAGTCGAGTTTTTCCAAGTTCAGGTACTGGTAAATCTCCATCGCGTGTCCTGCTTTGATGTGGTCGATGACAACTCCCTGGTTCAGTCCGCCGATATTTAACATAATGAGTTCTCCTTTTCTGCGCTGGATTTTGTTATGGCATTTCAGCGCTTACACAAATGATTCTGTCCCGATATGAGTACAAGCTGTTACACGAGTTCCAGTAAGGTTAAAATGAGCGCCATGCGAATGTAGACGCCGTATTCCGCCTGTTTGAAGTATACGGCACGGGGATCGTTGTCTACTTCTGTGGAAATCTCGTTTACTCTGGGAAGCGGGTGAAGTACGAGCATGTCCTCGCGCGCGAGTTTCATTTTTTTTGTATCGAGGATGAAACTGTCCTTTAACCGGATGTAATCTTCCTCGTTAAAGAAACGTTCCCGCTGGACCCTTGTCATGTAAAGAAGATCCAGACTGCCGATCACGGCGTCGAGATCGCTGACCTCTTCGTAGTGGATCTGGTTGCCGTCGAGCGTTTCTTTTTTTAAATAGTCTGGAACTTTTAATTCCGGCGGTGAGATCAATACAAATTCGACGCCAGGATAGCGAACCATCGCGTCTATGAGCGAATGGACGGTGCGGCCGAATTTGAGATCGCCGCAGACGCCGACCCGGAGGTGGTCAAAATGGCCTTTCAGGTTTTTGATCGTGAGAAGGTCGGTGAGGGTCTGGGTCGGGTGGTTGTGGCCGCCGTCTCCGGCGTTGATGACCGGGATTGAAGAGTACATGGAAGCGACGAGCGGCGCGCCCTCTTTTGGGTGGCGCATGGCGCAGATATCCGCGTACGAAGAGATGATGCGGATCGTATCCGCGACGCTTTCGCCTTTTGCTGCAGAACTCGAATCGGCAGAAGAAAAACCAAGAACACTTCCGCCGAGATTGATCATGGCGGCTTCAAAACTAAGTCTTGTCCGTGTACTTGGTTCATAAAAACAGGTTGCCAGCTTTTTTCCTTTGCAGCATTCCGAATATTTCCGGGGGTTTTCCATGATCTGTTCCGCAAGTGAAATAAGATCGTCGAGTTCGTCCATAGAAAGATCCAGTGCATTCATAATATGTCTCATAAAAATACCTCACTCTGTGTCATATGATGTGTATTGAATTTGATTTTTATTATTGTACAACAAATCAGATAAAATTACAATATCGTTTCAAAATGTATTTGCAAAATTTCCGGTTTGGAAGTATAATATTGAATCGAATAAGTATATACACTGACCCCCTCATGAAAGGAGAGAATACAGATGGTAAAGTTATATGAAGGAGGCGCATGGCTCGTTAATGGAACAGAGCTGATCCCAGACGGCAGCGGGGCGCCATCCGAAGTGGAAAATAAGACCGGAGTAAAAGCAGACCGGGCAGAGGCGGCAAAAGGAACGATGGCATATGGGATTTTGAAGGCCCATAACACATCGGGTAATATGGAGCAGTTAAAGATCAAGTTTGATAAACTGACTTCCCACGATATTACATTTGTCGGCATCCTGCAGACGGCGCGGGCATCGGGACTGGAGAAATTCCCGGTTCCTTACGTCCTCACGAACTGTCATAACAGTCTGTGCGCGGTAGGTGGAACGATCAACGAGGATGACCATGTATTCGGACTTTCATGTGCGAAAAAATACGGCGGCATTTATGTACCGCCTCATCAGGCCGTCATCCACCAGTTTGCCAGGGAAATGCTGGCCGGCGGCGGAAAGATGGTGCTCGGCTCCGACAGCCATACGAGGTACGGCGCGCTCGGAACGATGGCGATGGGTGAGGGCGGCCCGGAGATCGTAAAACAATTGCTGGAGCAGACTTACGACATCCCGATGCCGGGCGTTGTCGCGATCCATCTGACTGGAAAGCCGGAAAAAGGCGTGGGGCCGCAGGATATCGCGCTCGCGATCATCGGGGCAGTATTTGAAAATGGATACGTGAACAATAAAATAATGGAATTCATCGGTGACGGCATTGACAATCTGAGTGTGGATTACCGGATCGGTGTCGATGTGATGACGACGGAAACGACATGTCTGTCATCGATCTGGAGAACGGACGCGCAGGTCAAAGAATTTTACGACATTCACGGCAGAAGTGAGGATTACGCCGAATTGGCGCCGGCAGATGTGGCATACTATGACGGTGTGGTCGAGGTCGATCTGTCAGCCATTAAGCCGATGATCGCGATGCCGTTCCATCCGAGCAATGTCTATTCGATCGAGGAGCTCAATAGCAATCTGGAAGATATCCTCCGCGATGTGGAAAAGAAGGCGCTCGTAAGCTTAGATAATAACAAAGACATCCAGTTTACGCTTACGGATAAGATACACGACGGAAAGCTCTATGTGGAGCAGGGCGTCATCGCCGGCTGCGCCGGCGGCGGGTTTGAAAATATCTGCGATGCGGCGGACATCCTGCGCGGTAAATATATCGGCGCGGATGAGTTCTCACTCAGCGTATATCCGGCGAGCCAGCCTGTCTTTATGGAACTTGTGAAAAACGGCTCGATCGCGGATCTGATGGCGACGGGCGCTACGGTGCGGACGGCGTTCTGCGGGCCGTGCTTTGGTGCCGGGGATGTGCCGTCGAATGGCGGACTCAGTATCCGGCATTCGACACGGAACTTCCCGAACCGAGAGGGATCGAAAGTAACGAGTGGGCAGATTGCATCGGTTGCGCTCATGGATGCCCGTTCGATCGCAGCCACAGCGGCAAATCAGGGGTATCTGACCGCGGCGACGGATATCGATGTGGAGTTCAAAAAACCGAAATATTTCTTTGATAAGAGTATTTATGAGAACCGCGTATACAATGGTGTGGGAAAAGCAGATCCATCGGTGGAGATCAAATTTGGCCCGAATATCGTGGACTGGCCGGAGATGTTCCCATTGACCGATCATCTGCTCTTAAAGGCGGTATCGATGATCCACGATCCGGTGACGACGACCGATGAACTCATCCCGTCAGGGGAGACGTCTTCGTACCGCTCGAATCCGCTCGGACTTGCGGAGTTTACGCTGTCCAGAAAAGACCCGGCGTATGTCGGTAAGGCGAAAGAAGTCCAAAAGGCAGAGAAAGCAAGGCTTGCCGGGGAGGATATCTACGCCGTGGATCCGAAACTGAAAGAAGTTTACGCGTCAGTGTCCGCGCAGTTTGAGGTCGTACCGGAACAGACGGAGATCGGCAGTGTTATTTTTGCCGTGAAACCGGGTGACGGTTCGGCGAGGGAGCAGGCTGCGAGCTGCCAGAGAGTACTTGGAGGCATGGCAAATATTGCCAGAGAATACGCGACGAAGCGATACCGCTCTAACCTGATCAACTGGGGTATGCTTCCCTTCCTTTTTGACGGGGAACTGCCATTTGAGAAAGACGATTATATTTTTGTCAAAGATATCCGGAAGGCGATTGCAGAGAAACACGAGACAGTGAAGGCGTATGTGGCAAACCGCGGCATGAAAGAAATGGAATTTCGTCTCGGTGCGCTGACTGACGATGAGCGGGAGATCATTTTAAAAGGTTGTCTGATCAATTACAATAAACGATAAGAAACATTAAAATTAGAAATAAGGAGGCGATCATATGCGTCAGTTTTACGGCATGAGTCAAAGAGGGGATTTGGCAGAGGCGGTAAACGGCCTGGAACATCCTCAGTTTTTGATGCTTTTGTCGAACAATGCCCAGTTTGAAACACATGTTAAGGAACTGGAAAAACGATACCCCGGTGTTCCCAGCATCGGGTGTATCGGAATGAGTTATGATACGAGAGTAGTGGAAAATGGTGTTGGCGTCATCGCGTTTTTGGATGGCGTCAGCGCGGTAGCCAATGTGCTGGAAGAGGTATCAGTGATGCCGGTCAAATATGTGCACCGGCTGGAACAGGATGTCATGAAAGTAGGCGGATCCGCACGGGATACGGTATGTATTGATTTTTGTACCGGAAACGATGCCTGTGCACTGACTACGATACATACCGTGCTAAAGCGGAACGGGATATCTCTTGTGGGCGGAACGGGCGATGCCGGGAAAGTATCGGTAAATGGTAAAGTATACCCGGATGCCGTGGCGTACGCGCTCATCCGCAACCAGGGCGGCCGCGTGAAAACATATAAAGAAAATATCTACCATCAGATGGGGAATTACCGGTTTATAGCCTCCCAGACAGACCGGTCGAGGTATATCATCGGCGCTCTGAACGGGAAACCGGCAAAACAGGTATATCAGAGCATTCTCCACGTCACCGATGAGCAGATACTGACGCAGACCTTTCAAAATCCGTTCGGTAAGATCAATGGAGACGATACGTGTATCATCTCCATTAAAGAAGTGGAGGGAAACGCGCTCGCGTGTTTCCGCCAGGTCAATGACTCCGATGTACTTACACTGCTGGAATTGGGAGATTACCGGGCGATCACGCAGGAGACGATCGCGAAAATATGTGAGGAATTTCCGAGGCGGTCAGCCGTTTTTTCCGTGAACTGTTTATTCCGTTACAAGCTGTTTAGCGAACGCGGGTACATGCAGGAGTATTTAGGGCAGATGGCCAAACTCGGGAGCCACGCAGGGCTTGTCGGGTACGGCGAACACTATAATAACCGCTTTGTCAACCAGTCTATGACGTGTGTGGTATTTGAGTAAAGGAGGAGAAAAAAATGGCATTGAAAAGAAAAGGCAGGAATAAATCTGGCCAGATCTGGCACGATGAAGAGAGTCTTTACCCGGTACTGCATGTGACGAACAGCCTGAAAGATTACCAAAAAGAACTTGTGGACAAGGAAGTGGACTCCCTGTTTGAACTGGGGATGGTCGGAAGTTCTTTTGCGGACGTATTAAAAAAGGCGGAGCATTTTAATTCGAAATTACAGGACTTCGGGGAATCTTTTACCAATATCAACAGCGCGGCCGGACAGTTTGTGCAGGTGAGGGAAGGTATCGTCGATACGGTTTCGGAGACGCAGGATAAAGTGGAGGAGCTGAAGGGGACTTCCCTGCAGGTGGAAAGATCCTATATGGACATGGAGAAGACTTTTGAGCAGCTGCAGATGGCTGTAAAAGGGATCCGGCACTGCATGAGTAAGATCGTATCCATCGCGGACGAGACGAATATCCTTGCGATGAATGCCTCGATCGAGGCGGCGAGGGCCGGTCAGGANGGCAAAGGGTTTTCTATCGTGGCGGCAAAAGTAAAGGCACTGGCAGAACAGATCAAAGATCTGACAAATGAAGTCGATACGGGAATCTCTGAGGTGGAATGCGGTGCCAACGAGTTGAATGAAAATATTTCGGCATCCAAGCAGGCGTTAGACCAGAACATTGATACGGTGAACAATACGTATGAATCGTTTCACCGTATTACCGAGTCCGCGGATGGGGCGGCTTCGGTGCAGATGGAAATTTCCGGCGTGATCGAAAGTTCCCAAAGGGAACTTCAGGTTATTTGCCAGTTTTTTGACGAGATCACGAACCAGTATCAGGAGGTCATGAGGCATATTGAGCGCGCGGGAAATCTAGGAACGACGAAAAGCGCTATGTTTGAGGACATAGATAATATGCTGTCGCAGATCCCGCCTGTGATCCATGACGAGAATCCACAGTAGGAATCTGTGGAACAAAAGGGAAGGGGCTGATCATTATGTTGGGGCAGATTGATGTGAATAAGGAATTGGGGAAAAAGGAATACGAAAAGAAGATGGAAAAGCTGGAAATCCGGTTCGGGGAACTCCAGAGAGCGTGTAAAGACAGGGGCATTCCGGTCATGATCGTGTTTGAGGGACTGGATGCGTCGGGAAAAGGTACGATGATCAACCGCATGATCCAGTCTTTGGATCCCCGGGGGTTTAAGGTATTTACTCTCGGGAGGGAAAAAGAAGATGAGGTCATGCGCCCGTATTTCTGGCGTTTCTTTACGAAGACACCCGAACGGGGGCGGATCCATATTTTCGATCAAAGCTGGTATAAGGGCGTTTATGAAAAAGATATTTCGGAGAAAGAAGTATTGGATTTTGAGGAAATGCTGACCGAAGACGGCATGCTCATCGTGAAGTTCTTTTTAATGATATCTAAAGAAGAACAGAAAAAGCGTCTGGATAAGCTGGAGAAAAACAGTGAGACGAGCTGGCGCGTGACCGGTCAGGATAAGGAAAACAACCGGAATTACGACAAATGCCTGAGAAAATACGACCGCCTTCTCGTGCATACGGATACGGCAAACGCTCCTTGGACAGTCGTAGAGGGGACGGATAAGCTGTACGCGTCGTGCAAAATTGTATCTACGGTCGTAGACCGAATGGAGCGCGCGATCAGGAACGCGGATATGCAGGCGGCGGCAAAAGCTGATATGGCATCAAAAGCAGATACAGCGTCAAAGGCTGGCACAGCGGCAAAAGCCGGCACAGCGGCTCAAGCCGTCGCACCAGATCAGGCTGGTTCTCCGGCATCGTCCGAACATGAGTCAGACGATTTGATGCAGCCGGATTCA
Source organism: uncultured Eubacterium sp. (assembly GCA_910579145.1). Classification (GTDB taxonomy): domain Bacteria; phylum Bacillota; class Clostridia; order Lachnospirales; family Lachnospiraceae; genus Eubacterium_F. The sequence continues at coordinate 25,638 of CAJTTQ010000009.1, read as the reverse complement.
CGCGGAATAAATGATCTTTTCCGAAATGGTGTGCTGCAGGGAGTCGATCTGAGTAAAACGATTGAACGGGATGAGTATAAAAAGAAAAAGAAAGACCTTCAGAAACGGCTGCTGGCACTGCAGAATAAAATGTATCTGAAACGGGTTCCCGTGATCCTCGCCTTCGAGGGATGGGATGCCGGGGGAAAAGGCGGTGCCATCAAGCGGCTGACGCAGGCGATGGACCCGAGAGGATACGAAGTCGTGCCCGTAGCCGCGCCAAATGACATTGAGAAGGCGCATCACTATTTGTGGCGTTTTTGGGAAAAGATTCCGAAAGCCGGGCATATGACGATCTTTGACCGGACGTGGTACGGGCGTGTACTCGTGGAACGGATCGAAGGATTTGCGGCCGAGGATGAGTGGAGCCGGGCGTACAATGAGATCAACAACATGGAAGAGCAGTTCGCGAATGCCGGCTGCATCGTACTCAAGTTCTGGATCCATATCGATAAGGAAGAGCAGGAGCGAAGGTTCCATGAACGGGAAAACACGCCGGAGAAGCAGTGGAAGATCACGGAAGAGGACTGGCGGAACCGGGCCAAATGGGACGACTATGAACGAGCCGTCGATGAGATGATCGTCCGCACTTCCACGGCGGATGCCCCGTGGATCGTGGTGGAAGGAAATTCGAAGTACTACGCCAGGATCAAAGTGCTCGAAACTGTCGTTTCGGCACTCGAAAACCGGTTAAGTTAAAAAGAAGATGAAATCAGCTGGGATTCGCGATGCGGATCCCATTGATCTCTACCTGATCGCAGCATTCTATCACGATACAAGGTACGCCGTCGATCACCCGTGTTTCCACGAGATCCGTCCGCGATGGATTGACCTGGATCGTGACATCCGGCGTTTTCACCTCAAACTTTCGCACGTTGGCTATATTATCTGCCACAAGTTTCTGGGATTCCCCGATATTTTCTGAAAACCGTTCCTCAAACACTTCCATCTTTTCTTCTGGCACACCACTCGACGACAGTAACTTTTTCACGTCTTCCTTGTCCAGTTCGAGCGGCTCTGGATTTTCCTTGTGTTCGGAAATCATTTCATTCAGATTTTCATGTATATTTTTTACCACTTCATAATTGCACGTACTGCCAAGTGTTTCTTCGACGACGGTTTGGAATGTCTCCTTTTGCTCTTTCGCCGGAAGCGGAAGCGTGCACCCCAGCAGATCATAAGAAAAATCAATGTCTGCTTCATCCGCGTTTTTGGAATAATAGAGCAGGCTGTGAATGTCTGTATTCCGGTCGTTAAAAGCCGGAAACAAAAATCCGTTGTCCGGCGGCTGGACGATCCAGTCCCGCATACAGTCCTCAATGCTGTTCTTTTCTGGATTATAACATAACCCCGCTTTGGAAAGCTTAACCGGACAAATGCAGCACAGCACAAAATCATACACATAATCCGACGCGTCAAAATTCTCAACCCGGTCTGCCGTAATAGACGGAATATCATACGCATCATGTATGAGCAGGATCAGATAATTCCCCGTATAATCATACGCATCAATCACGCGGTCATAAAACTCATCTAACAGCTCCGTCTGCTCCAGCTTACTTTGGACAAGCGCCATCAATTTCCTCTGCTTCCCGTCCTCCCCCGTCTCCTCTTCCATCGGAAACTCCATATTCACCAAATTTTTCCCCAGCGCCCCAGAAAGTGTTTTCCTGAAAATTTCCACGTACTTAAACATCTCTTCCTCAGGAAGCGAATAAAACGCCTCTTTCAATTCCAGCCTCTTATTTTTTTCCGCATCCACATAACACCCGCAGATCCGGGTAATGCCATTATCGTCCTTCTTAAATAACTTCTTGATTTCTGCAATCTCTGTCTTATTCATATGTACCTCATCTTTCTCACAAAATATTGTTGTCTTTATAAGTATAGCATAAAAGGGTGGTGGAGTAAATCCGCATATGCGGATTTACTGCCAGCCTTAGTAGGGGCTGTGCTAGGGTTGTGTGGTGAAAGGTGGAGGTATTAGTCATTTTGCCAGCTTTAGTAGAGGATGTGTCAGAGTGGTGTGGTGGAAAAGGGGGTGGTAGGTGAAGTGAAAGTGGTTAAATAACTGCCCCCCTTCCGCCCCCATCCGATTTTCCCCTGAGAAAGCAGAAGAGTAGCTGCCAGTGATGCCGTATCCGTGCTGTTCCCAATGAGTTCCCTTTTAAATGCGTCGGTACTTATGGTGCGTCTTTTGCAGCATTAGTACCGCTACGCATTTATGAGCGGAAGCGGGGGGAACGAATGGGAACAGCACGGATACGGCATCACTGGCAGCGGCCCTTCCTCCCTTTCTCAAAAAAATCCCCTATTGTGTTCCCCTTTCAAAACAGCTATAATAAAGAAAAACCATGAAGGAGATGACAAAATGGGAATGAACGATACGCCGTCCGCAGACCGGATCCACATCGGCTTTTTCGGCTGCCGGAACGCGGGAAAATCAAGTGTGGTCAATGCGGTTACCGGTCAGGAACTGGCTGTTGTTTCAGATACGCTTGGGACGACGACCGATCCGGTTATGAAGGCGATGGAACTTCTTCCACTCGGGCCGGTCATGATCATCGATACACCGGGATTTGATGATGAGGGGGAACTTGGTGAGAAGCGGATCAAAAAGACTAAGCAGATTTTAAACCGGGCGGATCTTGCGATCTTGGTCGTGGACGCTCAGGTGGGCATGAAAGAGGCGGATGATGAACTGGTTTGGTTGTTTAGGGAAAAGGAAATACCATATCTTGTTTTGATGAATAAGGCGGATCTGATCGAGGGAAGAGAGGAGGTTCCCAGTCTGGACGAGGGGCATGTACGGTATGTCAGCGCGAGGACGGGGGAGGGGATCGAGGCTTGTAAAGAGACGATCGGGAAAATGGTTTCGGTGGAGGATGCGAGGCGGCGCATTGTCGGGGATCTTCTCGGGCCGTCGGATGTTGCCGTGCTCGTCGTGCCGATCGATTCCGCGGCGCCGAAAGGGCGGCTGATCCTTCCGCAGCAGCAGACGATACGGGATATCCTGGAGGCGGATGCGACGGCGGTTGTGGTAAAGGAGTCGGGGCTTCGGGAGACGCTTGCAGGCATGGGGAAAAAGCCTTCGATGGTCATTACGGACAGCCAGGTGTTTGCGCAGGTTTCCAAGTGCGTCGGGCCGGATATACCGCTAACCTCTTTTTCTATTCTGATGGCGAGGGTCAAAGGGTATTTGGAGACGGCGGTCAAAGGGGTGGAAGCGGTGGAGAGGCTGCAGGACGGGGATCGTGTCCTTGTTTCGGAGGGGTGTACCCATCACCGCCAGTGTGAAGATATCGGCAGCGTAAAGATCCCGCGGTGGCTGAGGGATTATACGGGTAAGGAGCTTGAAATCGAACTGAGTGCGGGCAGGGGATTTCCAGAAGATCTGTCCCCGTATGCGCTCGTCATCCACTGCGGCGGGTGTATGTTACAGGAACGCGAGGTGGGATACCGCATGAAATGTGCGGCGGATCAGGGGGTTCCCTTTACTAATTATGGAATTACGATCGCGTATATGCAGGGGATTTTGAAGAGAAGTATAGAACTTTTTCAAAAGAATCAATAAAGTTAAAATGGTGAAGTCCCTTCCGTCTGCCGGAAGAAGGCTTCACCACGCGCCAGACGCCGGTTAATCGTGAATGGAAATGGCGTTTACCGGACAGCCATCACGGGCTGTTTGAGCGTCTTCTTCGCATTCGGACGGAATGACGTCTACCTGGGAACAGGCTTTTCCATCATCGTTAAAGGTAAAAACGGTTTCACATGTACCGACACACAAACCGCAGGCGATACATGTATCTTCATCAACGACTGCTTTCATGACCAAACCTTCCTTCCTCTGCCAAATGGCATATTTTGAACAAAAGTATGCCCGGGAATCGGGGAAGTTATTCAAATATTGTCAAAAGTCTTCCTCTATGACGTGGATTTCCAGAAAATCAAACTCGATCGAGTCGATGAAATTGTCACTCGTAAATCTTGTTTTATCAATCCGTTTAAACTCACTGATGTTGTGGTCGAGCCAGATCGGGGCTGACAGGTCGAACGAATGGCATATTTCATCCAGCGCGGCAAAAACCTTCTGCGTCCTTGTTTCGCTGACGGAGTCATTTTCCACAACGAGATCACAAATCATTTTGTTGTCCTTAAATTCTTTTGCCCATAATCGAAACATAATCCAAATCCTTTTTTCGTGTAATGATCGTATAATTCGATTATACGCAGATGCCGCTAAAATGTAAAGAATTATTTGACTTTAATGCGTTTTTCCGATAAAATGGAAGTAATGTGTATAATTCTGTTTTTGAAAAAAGGAGACCATGTGTAATGTTAGAACAGGAATTGGATACGTTATTACTGGATCAGGTCAATTTACCAGCAGATCAGCTGCATGTATTTCGGGGGCAGGAAGAAGAACTTATTAAGATGATGATGATTTACAATTGCGCGATCCGCAGAGTGAAAACGAAATTTCAGGTACTGAATGATGAATTATCGATCACACGGCAGAGAAATCCGATCGAATTTATTAAGTCAAGGGTGAAGCAGCCAAACAGCATTTCTTCCAAGCTGCGGAGAAAAGGGTATCCGATCACAGTGGAATCCGTGATGCAGAATTTATCGGATGTGGCGGGGATCCGTGTTATATGTGCATTTATTGATGATATATATAAAGTGGCAGATATGTTTACGGCGCAGGATGACATAGAACTGATCAAGCGCAAGGATTATATAAAAAAACCAAAAATGAACGGATACCGGAGTCTGCATCTGATCGTTGAGGTGCCGGTATTCTTTTCAGACCACAAAGAACAGGTAAGGGTGGAAGTGCAGATACGTACGATCGCAATGGATTTTTGGGCCAGTCTGGAACACCAGTTAAAATATAAAAAGGATGTAGACGATGCGGAAAATATTATTTATGAGCTTCGCGCATGTGCCGACGTGATAAACCGGACGGATTACCACATGCAGTCGCTCCGTGACCGGATCGTGGAACATATGTAAGGAGGCAGCGCAATGGCAAAGAGAATTGACGGAAAAGCAATTTCAGCAATGGTGAAGGATGAATGCAAAGAGCGTGTCCGCGCCGAGGGGATCGAGGCGACGCTGGCAGTGATCCAGGTAGGAGATGATCCGGCTTCGACGGTGTACGTCGGCAACAAGAAAAAAGCGTGCGAGTACATCGGTATCCGGTCACTTTCGTATGAACTGCCGGAGGAGACCAAAGAGGAAGAACTTTTAGAACTGGTCCGCGAGTTGAACGAGAGGGAAGATGTGGACGGCATTCTTGTCCAGCTGCCGCTCCCGTCCCATATGGATGAAGATAAGGTCATTCAGACCATTTCCCCGAAAAAAGATGTGGATGGTTTCCACCCGCAGAGCGTGGGGGCACTCAGTATCGGACAGCCGGGATTTGTGTCGTGTACGCCGGCAGGCATCATTCAGCTTTTGAAACGCTCCGGGGTGGAGATCGACGGGAAAGAGTGTGTGATCGTCGGGCGCAGCAATATCGTGGGGAAACCGATGGCTCTTTTGATGCTCCGTGAAAACGCGACGGTTACGATCTGCCATTCCCACACAAAACAGTTAAAAGAGGTGACAAAACGCGCCGATATACTGATCGTGGCGATCGGTAAGCCGAAGTTCATTACAAAGGAGTATGTGAAGGACGGGGCCGTCGTCATTGATGTCGGGATCCACAGGGACGCACAAAATAAGCTGTGCGGCGACGTCGACTTTGACGATGTGGAGCCGGTGGCATCGGCGATCACCCCCGTGCCGGGAGGCGTGGGGCCGATGACGATCGCGATGCTTATGAACAACTGTGTAGAGGCGAAAGGATTACAGTAACGATGCGCATATATTTTGTTTCGCTTGGATGTGATAAAAATCTGGTGGACAGTGAAAAAATGCTGGCGATCCTCTGCCGTGCCGGGTATGAACTGACTGATGTGCCGGAACAGGCGGAAGTCATCGTTGTCAATACGTGCGCGTTTATCCACGATGCGAAAGAAGAGAGCATAGAAACGCTTCTAGAGCTGGCCGAGTACAAAAAAAACGGAAACTGCCAGGTGCTCATTGCGGCGGGATGTCTGGCAGAACGATATCAGGAAGAGATACAGGCAGAGATGCCGGAGATCGACGGCGTGGTCGGAACGGCTGCCTACGATTCGATCTTAGAGGCGGTCGGGCAGGCGCTTGAGGGAAAGCGTGCGGTTTGGACGAAGGAGCTGACGTATCTGCCTGCCGGACTCACGGACCGGGTTTCCTCGGGGGTGGGCCATGTCGGATATATAAAGATCAGCGAGGGGTGTAATAAGAACTGTTCGTATTGCGCCATTCCGTCTATGCGCGGCACATACCGCAGTGTTCCGATGGAGGAGCTTGTGGAGGAGGCGGTGAAACTGACGGCGCGCGGGGTGAGGGAACTGATCCTTGTCGCGCAGGAAACGACCCTTTACGGAGTGGATCTATACGGAAAGAAAATGCTGCCACAACTTCTTGAACGCCTGTCACAGATCCGGGATCTCGTGTGGATCCGGGTTCTGTACTGCTATCCAGAGGAGATTACCGTGGAACTGGCCGATGTACTCCGGGATAATCCGAAAATCTGCCGCTATCTTGATCTGCCGATCCAGCACTGCAATGATGGAATTTTGAAAAAAATGGGAAGACTTACAAACAAAAAGCAGCTGAAGGAAAAAATCGGCATGCTCCGGCAGCGGGTTCCGGGACTGGCGCTGCGGACGACACTCATCAGCGGATTTCCCGGAGAGACAAACGAGCAGCATGAGGAATGCCTGGCATTTGTGCGGGAGCTGAAATTTGACCGTCTCGGCGTGTTTCCCTATTCGCCGGAGGAGGGAACGAGAGCGGCCGGTTTTGCGGAGCAGGTGGACGAAGAGACGAAACGTGCCCGTGCCGACGAGATCATGGAAGTCCAGCAGCAGGTTATATTTGATACGAATGAATCTCTTGTGGGAAGGCGTTTTGAGGCGATCGTGGACGGTTATCTCCCAGAGGAGGATGTCTATGTGGCACGTACGTACCGGGATGCCCCGGATATAGACGGATGCGTGTTTTTCCGTGCCCCGCATGAGTTGTTGTCGGGGACGTTTGTCACTCTTACGGTGACGGCTGCCAGAGGATACGATCTGACGGCCAAATGGTGCGAAGCACAACAATGCGAGGAAGAAGATCCTATCCGGACGGGGATTGCCCCAGCTGAGAGTGTGGACCCTGCCTTGCGAAACAAGGAGGATTGACGATGAATGTGGCAAATCGACTTACGATTCTTCGGGTAGTGATGATCCCGGTATTTGTTTTTTTCATGCTTTGGGAAACCCCGTATTCGGATTATCTGGCTGCCGCTGTATTTATCCTAGCCTGCATCACGGATTTTTTTGACGGATATCTGGCAAGAAAGTATAACCAGGTTACGACGTTTGGGAAGTTTATGGATCCCCTTGCGGATAAAGTCCTCGTATGTTCTGCCATGATCTGTTTTGTGGCGGATCCGGATTGCGCGATGCCGGTCTGGGTCGTACTCGTGATCATCGCCAGGGAATTTATCATCAGCGGGTTTCGTCTGGTGGCGGCGGAGAAAGGTGTCGTGATCGCGGCAAGCTTTTGGGCGAAGATCAAGACGACGGTGCAGATGATCATGGCAATCGTTCTTATTTTCAATTTTCAGCATCCGGTTTTCTATTTCATAAACCGTTTGTTGATCTACGCGGCTTTGATATTGACGATCGTTTCCTTAGTGGATTATATATATAAAAACAGGGATGTGATGTCAGACATCGATCGGGAGGGGGAATGAAACAGGTGGAGACGTTGGAAGAATGGCTTGTCAAAGAATTGACAAAAAGAAATGCTAGTATAACTACCGCAGAATCATGTACCGGGGGACTTTTGTCGGGAAGGATCGTGAACGCGAGCGGGGCGTCCCGTGTATTCTCGCACAGTTTCGTGACGTATTCCAATGACGCGAAGAACCACCTTCTCGGGGTAAGAAAGGAAACGCTTGACAGCGTCGGTGCCGTGAGCGAGGAAACGGCGGCACAAATGGCCGCAGGAGCGGCGAAGGCGGCAAATGCTGAGGTGGCTCTCAGTACCACGGGAATTGCTGGCCCGGATGGCGGAACACCGGAAAAACCGGTTGGCCTTGTCTATATCGGATGTGTCTGTTTTGATAAGACGGTTGTAGAAAAACATGTATTTCACGGAACGCGGATGGAAGTACGCGAGGCGTCGGTCGAGGCGGCACTGGTTCTTGCAAAAAAATGTTTAGAGGAGTGATCCTTTTGAAGAAGATCATGTGTTTTGCGTGTGGGGTCATGATGGCGCTCTGCCTGTTTGGATGCAGTGTGTGGGACGGGGAGGACGACATGGAACTGACACCGGAGGAACTAGAGTCCGTGAACCATGAGGTGCCAAAACTGTCGTCAGGAAGCGGGGTCAGCGCGATACAGACGCTGCAGATCTATACGGTCGACAGCGGGGAAGAGCAGCTCGTACCGCTGAAAGTACCGCTTGACGCCGATCGGGTGACACCGGAATTTATTTTGGACAAGGTGTTAGAGAATATGGATGAGAAGATCGTTGTGACCGAGATCAATGTGGAGAAATCGCGTATCTATGTGAGCTTCAGTGAGGAATCGGCACCTCTTAAGAAGTGTTCGGAAACATTTGAAACATTGATTTTGGACTGTATTTCAAACAGTCTTCTGGATAATCTTTCGTACGTGGACGAAGTTGTGTTCCGGGCGGAAAAGGGAGCGTATCACTCCGAGAATTACTCCTTTGGGTTAGACGAGGTGTACAGCACAAAATAAGAGAAATGAAATAGGATGAATGGATAGTCAATATGTATGATGTGATCGTAATCGGCGCGGGCGCGGCGGGCATGATGGCCGCGGTTACGGCGGGCCGGCTCGGAGCCAGGACATGCCTGCTCGAACGGAATGAAAAACCGGGCAAAAAGATTTATATCACGGGCAAGGGACGGTGCAATCTGACGAATGCCTGTGAGACGGAAGAACTTTTCAGCCATGTGGTAACAAATCCCAAATTTTTATACAGCAGTTTTTATTCCATGACAAATTGGGACGTCATTGATTTTTTTGAGAAGTCAGGTGTGAGGACGAAGGTCGAACGGGGAGAACGGGTCTTTCCGGTTTCCGATAAATCGTCCGATGTCATACGGGCGCTATGGAATGAGTGCCGTGAAAGCGGCGTTGATATCCGGTTTCACAGCCAGGTGAGCGGTTTGCTGAAACACGGGGATACGATAAAGGGAGTAAAACTTTCTGACAAAACGGTGATCGAGGCAGCGGCGGTGGTCGCGGCGTGCGGCGGGAAGTCCTATGCCGGTACCGGCTCTGACGGGGCGGGTTTTGAGCTGGCAAAACAGATGGGGCATCAGATTCGGCCTTGCCTCCCGGGACTTGTGCCGATGAACCTGTGTGAGGACGAGGCGGGACAGATGCAGGGACTCTCGTTAAAAAATGTGGAATTGTGTTTTTACACGATGGACAATGGAAAAAAGAAGGAGAGATACCGCGAGTTTGGGGAGATGATGTTTACACATTTTGGGATAACAGGGCCTATTGTCTTGTCGGCGTCGAGCCGTCTCGGGGAACTGATCGGAACGCAGGTGGTGTATGTGCAGCTCGACTGTAAACCCGCGCTGACTAAGGAAAAACTGCACCGGCGTATCGTGCGGGATTTTGAAGCAAATCCGAATGTAAGTTTCCACAATGCCCTCGGAGGGCTGCTTCCGAAAAGCCTGATCCCGGTTGTGATCCGCCGGACGGGTACGGATGGCCGTAAGCCGGTGAACCAGATCACGAAGGAGGACAGGGAACGGCTCGTACAACAAATAAAAGGACTGACGTTTACGGTCGATTCCCTGCGGGGATGGAATGAGGCCATCATAACACGGGGCGGTGTCTCGGTCCGGGAAGTAAACCCGTCCACGATGGAGAGCAGGCTCGTAAAACATTTGTATTTTGCCGGAGAGATGCTCGATCTCGACGCGCTGACCGGAGGATTTAATTTGCAGATCGCCTGGTCTACCGGGTATCTGGCAGGAATGTCTGCCGCGGAATAGAGCGAAAAGTAAATGTATGCCTGTCTGTGGCTGCCTGCATAAACGTTGCAGAAAAGGAGAAAATGATGAATATTGCGATTGATGGGCCTGCAGGAGCAGGAAAGAGTTCGATTGCCAAATTGGTGGCAGAAAAATTAACGTTTGTCTATATCGACACCGGTGCGATGTACCGCACGATGGCATTGTATTGTCTGAAACAAGGGATCGATACGAAGGATCGGACACAGGTTGAGGGCCGTTGTGATGAAATTGATATAAAAATCGCGTATGAAGACGGAGAACAGCAGATCTATCTGAACGGTGACAATGTATCGAGTGAGATCCGCAGGGAACAGGTGGGGAACCAGGCATCTGTTGTGGCGTCGTATCCGAAGGTCAGGGAAAAACTCGTCTCCCTGCAGCGGCAGATGGCAGCTAGTTCGGATGTGATCATGGATGGAAGGGATATCGGTACGGTGGTTTTGCCAGACGCGGAAGTAAAAATTTATCTCACAGCCAGTTCAGCTGTGCGCGCGAGACGCCGATATAAAGAATTACAGGACAAAGGAGTCGAATGTGATCTGAACAAGATAGAAGAGGATATCATTGTAAGGGACAGGCAGGATATGAGCCGGGACGTATCTCCTCTGCGTCAGGCAGAAGATGCCGTTCTTTTGGATTCGTCAGACCTGTCGATCGAAGAAGTGGTGGACCGGATCATTGCGATATATTCCGAAAGGCGGGAGGAACTGTAAATGGGTAAGGTGACACTGGCAAAGACTGCGGGTTTTTGTTTTGGCGTCCGCCGGGCGGTAGAAATGGTATATACAGAGGCGGATAAAGGGAAAAAAGTGGTGACGCTCGGGTCGATCATCCACAATGACCAGGTCGTGTCGGATCTGGAAAAGAGAGGGGTATCGGTCATTGAGGAATCTGTATTGTCGGATGACTCGGTGGACCTAACCGGGGTGACGGTCGTGATCCGGTCGCACGGCGTGGCCAAAAGCGTATACGAGAAACTGAGGCAGAAAAAATGTGAAATCGTGGATTCGACGTGCCCCTTTGTGAAAAAAATACATGATATCGTGCAGGAACGTGCCGGGGAAGGGTATGATATTGTTATCGTCGGAAGCCGCGAACATCCAGAAGTACAGGGAACTCTCGGGTGGTGCCGCCCTGGGGGCACGGTCACTGGGACGGTAGTCGAGACCGAGGAAGAAATGGAGGCGTTTCGCCCGTCAAACAGTGAAAAAAAAGTATGTGTCGTGGCACAGACGACATTTAATTACAAAAAATTTAAAGATTTAGTTGAAATTATTTCAAAAAAAGGTTATGATATAATTGCTGTGAATACTATATGCAATGCAACGGCAGAAAGACAACAGGAGGCGAGTGAGCTTGCCGCGCAGTCAGATGCCATGATCGTCATTGGCGGAAAGAATAGTTCAAATTCCAGGAAGTTATTTGAGATAAGTAAAAATCAGTGTGAAAACACTTATTTTATACAGACGTTGGAAGACTTGGACACATCGTGTATTGAGTCGTCTGCAAGCCTAGGTATTACTGCGGGGGCGTCTACCCCAAAAAACATTATTCAGGAGGTTCTAACGGCATGTCAGAAGAAAGAAGTTTTGGAGAATTATTAGAGGAATCAATAGTAACAATCCATAATAATGAGGTTGTGGAAGGGACAGTTATCGGTGTTAAGGAAAACGAGATCATCTTAAATATTGGATATAAAGCAGATGGCATTTTAACAAAGAACGAATACAGTAACAATCCAGACGTTGACTTGACAAAAGAAGTGAACATAGATGATAAGCTTACGGTCAAAGTGATCAAAGTGAACGATGGCGATGGCCAGGTGATCCTTACGTACAAGCGCCTTCAGCAGGATAAGATGAATAAGATCTTTGAAGAGGCGATGGAAAACCATGAGGTGCTTACGGGTAAAGTCGGCGCGATCTTAAAGGGCGGACTGAGCGTAGACTACGGCGAAGGAAAGGTGTTTATCCCAGCTAGTCTTGTATCCGATATGTATGAGAAGGATCTTTCAAAATACGCTGGACAGGAGATCGAATTTGTTCTGACAGAAGTAAACCCGCGCAAGAGAAGAGTGATCGGCGACCGCAAACAGCTCGTTGTTGCGAAGAAGAAAGAGCAGCAGGAAGCATTGTTCGCGCGGATCGAAGTGGGTATGATGGTAGAAGGTACGGTGAAGAACCTCACAGATTTCGGTGCGTTTATCGATCTGGGCGGGGCAGACGGACTTTTACATATCTCGGAGATGAGCTGGGGACGTGTAGAAGATCCGAAAAAGGTATTTAAAGTGGGCGATCAGGTATCGGTTATGATTAAGGATATTACCGGTACGAAAATTGCGCTGACGAGAAAACTTGATTCGAACAATCCGTGGAAAAACGCGGCAGAGAAATACGCCAAAGGAACGGTAGTAAACGGACGGATCGCGCGTATGACAGACTTTGGCGCATTTGTAGAACTGGAGGAAGGGATTGACGCGCTGCTCCATGTTTCCCAGATCGCGATCGAACACGTCGAGAAACCTTCGGATGTTCTCTCGGTAGGACAGGAAGTGACAGCTAAGATCGTAGATTTTAACGAGGAAGCGAAAAAGATCAGTCTGAGCATCAAAGCACTCGAACTTGAAAATCAGAATACGGCCAATGATGATTATGACGATGAGGCAGAGGAAACTGCGGATAATTTTGTAGAAGGGGATGCCGAGTAATCGTTCGCATGTATTTGGTTTTGTGTATTGTTTATGTTAAATCAGTATGAAGATTTCAAAAAGGAGTTTTTGAATCTTGCTAAAATAGATCTGAGTTCTTATAAAGAGAGCCAGATGAAGAGACGGATTGACAATTTTATCGGCAAAAATAACTGCCGCGGGTATGTGGACTTTTTTCAGAAGATCAAGACTGACCGGAACCTGTATGATTTGTTTATCACGTATCTGACGATAAATGTGTCTGAATTTTACCGGAATCCCGAGCAGTGGCAGACGTTAGAGAAGATTGTCATTCCGCATCTCATCAGCCGGCACGGAAAGCGGCTGCGCGTGTGGAGCGCGGCGTGTTCGACGGGAGACGAGCCGTACACGCTGGCGATGGTTTTCAGTGAGTTTCTTCCGCTCAGCCAGCTCGAGATCATTGCCACCGATCTGGATAAAGAAGTTTTGTCGAAGGCAAAGAAGGGCTGCTACAATGAAAAGAGCGTCCGGGGACTGCCGCCGAAATACAGGCAGAAGTTCTTTGAGAAAGATGCAAACGGCCTGTACAAGGTGTCAGATTCCCTGAAAGCCTGCATCAAGTTTCAGGAACAAAATTTGTTAAAGGATCCGTATCCGGCCGATGTGGATCTACTGGTATGCCGAAATGTTCTGATTTACTTTACAGATAAGGCAAAAGACGGTATTTATAAAGGATTCGCGAAGTCGTTAAAAAAAGATGGTGTGCTTTTTGTCGGAAGTACGGAGCAGATCATCGGCGCGAAGCAGTACGGGTTAGAATCCATGAAATCGTTTTTTTATAAAAAACTTTGAATGTTAACGATAAGCCACTCTTTATGGGTGGCTTAAATTAAGACGGGTGAATGAAAGGTCCATTCATAAATAAAGAAAAGAGGGATTCCTATGGAAAAAGTCGTGGTTGCCCTGGATGCGATGGGCGGTGACTACGCTCCGGAACAGACAGTAAAGGGAGCGGTCAATGCAGTAAATTCATCGGATGAGATCAAGGTTCTTCTGGTCGGAAAAGAGGAACTGATTCAGGAAGAACTAAAGAAATATGAATATGACAGCCGTTTGATCGACGTTGTGAACGCGACGGAGATCATTGAGATGGGAGACGTCCCGACGGCAGCGGTGAAAAAGAAGAAGGATTCCTCTCTCGTTGTGGCGATGAAACTCGTCCGCGACGAAAAGGCAGATGCCGTCGTATCGGCTGGCAGCACCGGTGCGGTCCTCGTCGGGGGACAGCTTGTCGTCGGAAGGTTAAAGGGGATCAAGCGTCCGCCGCTCGCTCCGTTTGTGCCGACGACGAAAGGGTTTTCCTTGCTTCTCGACTGCGGCGCCAATGTGGATGCGAGGCCGGAACACCTCGTACAGTTTGCCCAGATGGGTTCCATTTATTTTGAAAATGTGATCGGAAAGAAAAACCCGACGGTCGGCCTGTTAAACATCGGTACGGAGGAGGAAAAGGGCAACCAGCTCGTAAAGGAGACGCATCCGCTTTTGAAAGAGTGTAAGACGATCAACTACATCGGCAGTATCGAGTCGAGGGAGATCGTGCGGGGAGCGGCCGACGTCATCGTATGCGAGGCGTTTGCCGGAAACATCGTGCTGAAATTTTTTGAGGGGCTGGCCCTGACGCTGTTTGACAGCCTGAAACAGGGACTGATGTCCAGCCTGCGCACAAAAATTGGAACAATTCTGATCAAGCCGGCGCTGAAAGGCCTGAAAAAACAGTTTGACACGAGCAGCCAGGGCGGGGCACCGCTTCTCGGGCTGAAAGGGCTTGTCGTAAAAGCGCACGGCAATTCTACGGAGAAAGAGATCGAGATCGCGATCAAGCAGTGTACTTCCTTTAAAAAGCAGAAGATTAATGAGAAAATAAAAGAAAGTATTTGTGAGTGATATGGATGGTTTAAAGAAATTTGAGGAAAAGATCGGCTATTTTTTCCAGCGCATGCCGCTTTTGAAGGATGCGCTCACACATAGTTCGTTTGCCAATGAGCGGGGCTGGTCATACGATCGCAATAACGAGCGTCTGGAATTTTTGGGAGACGCCGTGCTGGAACTTGTCAGCAGCGATTTCATTTTTCATGAACACCGTTCGGATACGGAGGGGAAGATGACGAAGCTCCGCGCGAGCCTTGTCTGCGAGCAGAGCCTCGCGGCTTCCGCCAGGGAGATCGGACTGGGGGAGTACATCCGTCTCGGCCGGGGAGAGCAGGCGACCGGCGGCGCCGAGCGGGATTCGATCCTCTCGGACGCGTTCGAGGCGGTGATCGGGGCTATCTACCTGGATGGCGGGCTGGAGAGTGCGGCCGCATTTATCCGGCGTTTTGTCCTTTCGGACATTGAAGATAAAAAATTGTTTTATGACAGCAAGACGATTCTGCAGGAAATGATCCAGGACGGCGGGAAACACACGATTTCGTATGAACTTGTTTCGGAGAGCGGGCCGGACCACGCCAAAGAATTTGCCGTCCGCTGCAACGTGGACGGGAAACCGATGGGGACTGGGAGGGGGAAATCGAAAAAGGCCGCGGAGCAGAAAGCCGCCTATGAGACGATTTTAAAAATCAGAAATTGATTGGAGTTTTAGGATGTATCTGAAAAGTATAGAGGTTCACGGGTTTAAGTCGTTTGCCAATAAACTCGTATTTGAATTTCATAACGGGATCACCGGGATCGTGGGACCGAACGGGAGCGGTAAGAGTAATGTGGCGGATGCCGTGCGGTGGGTGCTCGGCGAACAGAGCGCGAAGCAGCTCAGGGGCGCCAGTATGCAGGATGTCATTTTTGCGGGGACGGAGATGAGAAAGCCGCAGAGTTACGCGTATGTGGCGCTCACGATCACGAATGAGGACCATGTGCTCAACGTGCCGTACGAGGAAGTGCAGGTGGCGCGGAGGGTGTACCGCTCAGGGGAAAGTGAATATTTGTTAAATGGAGCATCCTGCCGTCTCAAAGACGTTCAGGAATTGTTTTTTGATACCGGAATTGGCAAAGAGGGGTATTCCATCATCGGCCAGGGGCAGATCGACCGGATCCTCAGCGGAAAACCGGAAGAGCGCCGGGAACTGTTTGACGAGGCGGCCGGTATCGTGAAGTTCAAGAAGCGGAAGGCGACGGCCGAGAAAAACCTCGACGTGGAGAGCCAGAACCTTCTCCGCGTGAAAGATATCCTGACAGAACTGGAAAAGCAGGTCGGCCCGCTGGAAGAGCAGTCGGAAAAGGCGAGGGAGTATCTGCATCTGAAAGAGGATTTGAAAAACTACGAGATCGGTCTGTTTTTGCAGGATTACGACAGTTTTCACGAGGAACTCGAGGAGGTCAGCGGAAATATCACGAACACCGAGCGGGAACTGGAAGAGGAAAAAGCGCGCCAGGCGAGCACAAAAACCGAATTTGAACAGGTGGAACTTAAGATCCAGGCGTTTGATGAGCAGTTAGAGAGAAAAAAGGAAAAATGTAATAAAGACCGCCTGCTCTGCACGGAGATCGAAGGTGAGATCAAGGTTGCCAGGGAAAAACTGTCCTCCCTTTCAGACGGCAAAGAGTATCAGGCCGAGCGGATGGCAAGTATTCAGGCGGGCATCGAACAGGCCGAGCAGGAAAAGCAGGGGTATCTGGAAACGCAGAAAGAACTGCTCGCGCGGCTGGCAGAAAAGCAGGAACAGGAGAGCGCGCTTTTAGCGGAGGAGAGTCGGCTTACGGCAGAATTGACGGCGACCAGCGAGGCGATCACCGATCAGAATGCGATCATCAATTCGACGGCGGGCACGAGTTCCGAGATCAATCTGGAAAAACAGAAGACCGAATCGATGATGGAGCAGAATTCGATCCGCCGCGCCGAACTGAACCGGCAGATCCTCTCGAATAAGAGCCAGATGGCCGCCGCCGCCGAAGATATGGAGCGGGAAGAGAAGGCACTTGATGATATCCGGGAGACACTGGACTTAGAGAGGCAGAAAAAGCAGGAACTGTTAAAAAAGGCAGAGGAGAGCAGGGCCTCGGCGGGCGAGGTCCGGAGACAGTTAGAGGAACAGCGCAAACAGTATCATATCAGTAATTCCCGGCTCACGACGTTGAAAAACATTACCGAGCGGTACGACGGATACGGACAGAGCATCCGCCGCGTGATGGAGCAGAAGGCGAAAAATAAAGGAATATTAGGTGTCGTAGCCGATATCATCCAGGTGGAGAAAAAATATGAGACGGCCGTGGAGACGGCATTGGGCGGGAATATACAGAATATCGTGACCGAGGATGAACAGACGGCGAAACAGATGATCGATTTCCTCAAAAAGAACCGTTACGGAAGGGCGACGTTCCTGCCGCTCACGACCGTGTCGGCGCAGAGCGGGCGCATCCGGCCCGAGGTGCTGAAAGAAAGCGGCGTGATCGGCTGTGTGTCGGAACTGGTGGCGAAAGAGGAAAAATACGACGGATTGATCGAGTATCTGTTGGGAAGTTTTGTTCTCGTCGATACGATCGATCACGCGCTAAAGATTGGCCGGAAATATCATCATTCGCTGCGCATCGTCACGCTGGAGGGCGAGCTGCTCCGTCCGGGCGGTTCGATGTCGGGCGGCGCCTATAAGAACAGCAGCAATCTTCTCGGCAGAAGGCGGGAGATGGAAAAACTCGAGGAAGAGATCCGCAAAATAAAAACGTCGATGGAAAAACAGGAACAAAAGATCGATAAACTGGAGCAGGACGCCAAAAAGGCGGTGCAGAAGGCAGGGGAGAAAGACGATGTACTGAGGGAATGGGAATTAAAGGAAAATACGGCTTCCCTCAAATACGAGCAGGCGGTTTCGGTGAAAGAAGAAAAAGAGGCCGAATACCACTCGATCGTAAAAGACGGGAGAGAACTCGAGGAACAGAAAAATATATTAGAGGACACGCTTTCGCGCATTGTGGAGCGGCTGGAGGAGAGCCAGAAGGCGAACGAGACGGCGAAAAGTGAACTGGAGCAGGCGTCCGAGCGGATCGAACAGGTGAGGGAGGAACTCTCGGCGTGCCAGCAGCGCTTAACGGAACTGAAAGTCGATATTTCGACCGATACGAGCCAGCAGGAGTTTCTCGCCGAAAATCTCGAAAAGGCGGAGCGGCTGCTAAAAGAGCGGCGGACGGAATACGAAGCGCTTGTGAACGAACAGGATCAGTCGGACTGCCAGGCAGAGGAGATGGAGCAGTCCATCCGGCAGTTCGATCAGAGGGTGGAGGCGCTCCGCGGGGAGATCGCTGTTTTGGAGCAGGAGATCGAGGAGTCGTCGAAGAAAAAGGACGAGCTCATGAATTCGCAGAAAGATTTCTTCGACCGCCGCAACGAGATGATGGAGCGAATCGGAAAACTGGATAAAGAGTGTTTCCGCCTCGGTTCGCGCAAGGAAAAACTCGAGGAACAGTTAGAGGCGCGGATCAACTATATGTGGTCGGAGTATGAGATCACGTATCACAATGCAAAGGAATTGACGGCACAGTCCGATCTCTCGTATACGAGGATGAAAAGCCTTGTGACGGAGACGAAAGACCGCATACGGTCTCTGGGCGATGTCAATGTCAACGCAATCGAGGATTTTAAAAATGTCAGCGAGCGTTACGATTTGTTAAAGACGCAGCACGATGACCTGATCGAGTCCGAGGAGGCGTTAAAGAAGATCATCGCGGAACTGGATGAGGAGATGCGCAAACAGTTCAGTGAGAAGTTCGCGCAGATCAAAAGCCAGTTTGACAAGGTGTTCCGTGAATTGTTCGGCGGCGGAAAGGGAACACTGGAACTGGTGGAAGAAGAGGATGTGCTTGTCGCCGGCATCCGCATCATCGCCCAGCCGCCGGGGAAAAAACTGCAGAATATGATGCAGCTGTCGGGAGGAGAGAAGGCGTTGACGGCGATCGCGCTTTTATTCGCGATACAGAACCTCAAACCGTCCCCGTTCTGCCTGCTGGATGAGATCGAGGCGGCGCTCGATGATTCGAACGTCAAACGCTACGCCAAATATTTACATAAACTTACGAAAAATACGCAGTTTATCGTGATCACCCACCGGCAGGGCACGATGTCGGCCGCCGACGCCCTCTACGGGATCACGATGCAGGAGAAGGGCGTTTCGACGCTCGTTTCGGTCAAACTGATCGAAGAGCAGTTAAAGAACGAGGAAAGTGTGAATAGAACTACTAAGCTTTCAAAAAACGAAAGCTAAGGAGTTCTACGGCGGCATGATTGAATAAGTGAAGGGCAGGAACGGATATGAGTGAAAAGAAAGGTTTTTTCAGTAAGTTAAAAAGCGGTCTGAGCAAGACCAGGACGAGTTTTTCTTCGGGGATCAATTCTATTTTTTCGGGTTTTTCGGAAATTGATGATGATTTTTACGAGGAACTCGAAGAGCAGCTTGTCATGGCGGATATCGGGGTTGATACGACGATGCGCATTATGGAAGATCTGCGGCACAAAGTAAAAGAAGAGAAGATCAAGGAGGCATCGGCATGCCGGTCGGTGCTGAAAGATACGATCAAAGACCAGATGCGCGTGCAGGAGGACGCTTATTCGTTTGAACAGAAAAAATCGGTCATTCTTTTTATCGGAGTCAATGGCGTTGGGAAGACGACAAGTGTAGGAAAACTGGCGGGACAGCTCAAGGGCGACGGGAAAAAAGTGCTCTTGGCGGCGGCAGATACGTTTCGTGCCGGAGCGATCGATCAGTTAAAGGAGTGGTCGGCGCGCGCCGGCGTCGATATCATCGCCGGACAGGAGGGCTCCGACCCGGCGGCGATCGTGTATGACGCGGTAGCGGCGGCTAAGGCCAGGAATACCGATATTCTTTTGTGTGATACGGCGGGGCGGCTGCACAATAAGAAAAACCTGATGGCCGAGCTGCATAAAATATATAAAATCATCGCGAGTGAATACGCGGACGCCCATTTGGAGACGTGGATCGTCGTTGACGGGACGACGGGGCAAAACGCGCTCGTCCAGGCAAAACAGTTTGGCGAGGCGGCGGACATTACGGGTGTCGTTCTGACGAAGCTCGACGGCACGGCAAAGGGCGGTATCGCGATCGCGATCCAGTCCGAACTCGAAGTTCCGGTAAAATACATCGGGATCGGGGAGAAGATGGGAGATTTGCAGAAATTCGATGCGGACCAGTTTGTGGACGCATTGTTTGATGACTAGATAGAAAGGCAGATGACGGTAAAATGATGACATTGGATAAGTTTGAAGAGGCGAGTGAGAGAGTCAAAGAGGTGATCCTCCCGACCAACCTGATCTACAGCGAGTATTTCAGCGCGCAGACCGGGGCGAAAGTGTACCTGAAACCGGAAAATATGCAGTATACAGGTGCCTATAAGGTGAGGGGCGCGTATTATAAGATCAGTACGCTCTCGGAAGAAGAGAGGGAGCGGGGGCTGATCACGGCGTCGGCCGGGAACCATGCGCAGGGCGTGGCATACGCGGCCAAATTATTTGGCGTGAAGGCTGTGATCGTCATGCCGACGACGACACCGCTCATCAAGGTGAACCGGACGAAAAGTTACGGCGCGGAGGTTGTCCTTCACGGCGACGTCTACGACGACGCGTGCAGCCACGCTCTGAAACTGGCGGAGGAAGAAGGCTATACGTTTGTCCATCCGTTCGACGATGAAGTCGTGGCGACCGGGCAGGGTTCGGTGGCGATGGAGATTTTCAAGGAACTTCCGACCGTTGACATCATCCTCGTGCCGATCGGCGGAGGCGGGCTCGCCTGCGGCGTATCGACGCTGACGAAGCTTTTGAATCCAAACATTACTGTGATCGGCGTGGAGCCGGCCGGGGCCAACTGTATGCAGGAATCGATCCGGCAGGGAAAGGTCGTGTCGCTTCCCTCGGTCAGCACGGTGGCGGACGGCACGGCGGTCAAAACGCCGGGGACCAATATTTTCCCATATATACAGAAAAATGTCGATGACATCGTGACGGTGGAAGATCAGGACCTGATCGTCAACTTCCTTGACATGATGGAAAATCATAAAATGATCGTGGAAAATTCGGGGCTTCTCACGGTGGCGGCGCTGCGCAAGCTGGATATCAAAGGAAAACGCGTGGTCTCGATCCTGAGCGGCGGCAATATGGATGTGATCACGATTTCGTCGGTTGTACAGCACGGCCTGATCCAGCGCGGGCGGATCTTTACGGTGGCCGTCGAGATGCCGGACCGCCCGGGCGAATTGTTCCGTGTCTCGGAGGTGCTTGCGAAGGCACAGGGAAATATCATCCGGCTCGAGCACAACCAGTTTGTCAGCATTAACCGAAATGCGGCGGTGGAACTGACGATCACGATGGAGGCGTTTGGCCATGAGCATAAGGACCAGATCATAAAGGCGCTGAAGGATGCCGGGTATCAGCCGAAGATCCAGCAGCCGACGGGGATTTATTATTAGAAAGGGATTGGAAGCTATGGAGTATGAAGAAAATTTGTTATTTACGCCCGAGGGTGTGAGGGATATTTACGGTGTGGAATGTGAAAAGCGGCGGCAGGTCGAGGCGGGCATCCATTCGATCATGAATCTCTACGGATTTCAGGATATCCAGACGCCTACGTTTGAATTTTTCGATATTTTCAAGCGGGAGCGCGGCACCGTCGAGTCAAAGGAAATGTTTAAATTCTTTGACCAGTACAATAATACGCTCGTCCTCCGGCCGGATATCACGCCGTCGATCGCGCGCTGTGTGGCGAAATATTACGCGGACGAACAGCTTCCGATTCGTTTTTGCTATGCGGGCAGCACGTTTATCCGCCGCCGCGGGTATCAGGGAAAACTTTCGGAGATTTCCCAGATCGGCGCGGAATTGATGAACGACGCGAGTTCCGATGCGGATGCGGAAATGATCGCCCTGACCGTGGAGTGTCTGGCAAAAGCGGGGTTAGAGGAATTTAAGATCGATGTCGGACACGCCGGGTTTATCCGCGGCATTATGGAAGAGACCGGGTTTTCGAAACAGGAAGCCAAGCAGTACAAGACGCTGCTCGCAAATAAAAATATGTTTGGCGTGGAGCAGATGATGGAAGAGAAGGACATCTCCCCGGAGTGGAAGGAGTTTTTAGTCCGGCTGCCCGATCTGTTCGGCGGGAAGGAAACGCTTGCCTACGCAAAGAAATACATACATCACCCGCTTGCCCTTGAGGCGATCGAGCGGATGGAACGGGTGTATGAGATTTTGGATATTTATGGAGATCTCGGACAGTGTGTGACGTTTGACCTCAGTATGCAGAGCCACTATGAGTACTATACGGGTATCATATTTAAAGCGTATACGTATGGGACCGGTGAGGCGATTGCCACCGGCGGGCGGTACGATAAACTGGTGGAGCAGTTTGGAAAGAAGACGCCGGCGGTAGGGCTGGCGATCGTGCTCGACCAGCTGATGAACGCCCTCGGCCGGCAGAAGGCGGATATCCCGACCGATGAAAACGGCGTACTCGTTTTGTACCACTCGGCGCAGCGAAAGACCGCGATCCATACGGGAAACCGTTACCGGGACGAGGGACGGCGGGTCATGCTCATGCGCAAAAACGCGGAGACCGCACTGGACGAGTACCGGCAATATGCCGAACAACATCAGATCGCTACGGTTTTGTATGTGGAATCGGACGAGAGTGTGAAACAGATTTGAAGAAATGATGCGCAAAAAATCGTGCGCGGAAAAGAGGATGCTATGAAATATATCACGATCGCGCTGGCGAAGGGAAGGCTTGCCAAACAGACGCTTGCGCTATTGGAACAGAGCGGCATTACGTGTGAGGAGATGAAGGATAAGGAGACGAGGAAGCTCATCTTTGTCAATGAGGAACTCGGGCTGAAGTTTTTCCTCTCGAAGACGTCAGATGTCCCTACATATGTAGAATACGGCGCCGCGGATATCGGCGTGGTGGGAAGCGATACGATCCTGGAGGAGGGCCGGAAGATATTAGAAGTTCTGGATCTGGGACTCGGTAAGTGCCGGATGTGTGTGGCGGGGCCGGTGTCAGCGAAGGAGCTTCTCATGAAAAATGAGATCATCCGGGTGGCATCAAAATATCCGAAGATCGCGAAAGATTATTTTTATAATAAAAAGCACCAGACCGTAGAGATCGTGAAATTAAACGGTTCGGTGGAGCTGGCGCCGATCGTCGGGCTCTCCGAAGTGATCGTCGATATCGTGGAAACCGGTTCGACGCTGCGGGAAAACGGCTTGGAGGTGCTGGAGGAAATATGTGATCTGTCGGCGCGCGTCGTCGTGAACGAGGCGAGTATGAAAATGCAGCGGGAGCGCATTACGGATCTGATCCGGGATTTAAAGAGCGCCATCCATCAGGGGTGACAGCGGAATATAGAACAAAGAAGGATTGCGGGAGTTGCGAAACAGCGGAGCAATCCGGGGCGTCCACCGGGGGCAGCATTTGGTTTGCCTCTGGCGGCATGAACGAAGAAGGAGGACGGCAGCATGAAACGGTTACAGGTCAATGACGCGTCGCTTGAGAATATGCTGGAGACATTGTTAAAACGCAGTCCGAACCAGTATGACGAGTATCAGCAGAAAGTGACGGAGATACTCGGGCAGGTGCGGGCAAAGGGCGACGAGGCGTTATTTGCTTATACAAAACAGTTTGACGGGGCGGACATTACGAAGGAATCCATCCGGGTGACGGAGAAAGAGATCGAAGAGGCGTACTCCCTCGTGGATGACGGACTGATCGACGTAATGAAAAAGTCGCTCGCCAATATTCGGGATTTTCATGAGAAACAGATGAGAAAAAGCTGGATCGACACGAGGGACGACGGTGTGATCCTCGGGCAGCGCGTGACGCCGCTCGCCAGTGCCGGCGTGTATGTGCCGGGCGGAAAGGCGGCCTATCCGTCCAGCGTCCTGATGAATATCATACCGGCCAAGGTGGCCGGCGTGGAGCGGATCGTTATGACGACACCGCCGGGGGCGGACGGGAAGGTGACGCCTGTGACTCTCGTGGCGGCGCATCTGGCCGGGGCGACGGAAGTATATAAAGTGGGCGGCGCGCAGGCGGTCGCAGCGCTTGCCTACGGTACGGAGTCTATTGAAAAAGTGGCGAAAATATGCGGCCCGGGAAATATTTTCGTGGCACTCGCCAAAAAGAGTGTATACGGACATGTCAGTATCGATTCAATCGCCGGCCCGAGCGAGATACTCGTGCTCGCGGACGAGACCGCGAATCCGCGGTATGTGGCGGCAGATCTTCTGTCTCAGGCGGAACACGATGAACTGGCCTCGGCGATCCTGG
Organism: uncultured Eubacterium sp.; assembly: GCA_910579145.1. Taxonomy (GTDB): domain Bacteria; phylum Bacillota; class Clostridia; order Lachnospirales; family Lachnospiraceae; genus Eubacterium_F. Next base: position 1,469 of record CAJTTQ010000009.1, on the reverse strand, counting down.
TGACGACGAGTGAGGAACTGGCAGACCGCGTCGAAGGGGAGATCGAGGGATTTCTGAAACAACTGAGCCGTGCGGACATCATCCGCAGATCACTGGATCAATATGGTTACCTGTTAGTGGCGCCGGATATGGAGCACGCGGTCCGCGCGGTGAATGAGATTGCCTCGGAGCATTTGGAGATTTTGACGAAAAATCCATATGATACAATGACGAGAGTGAAAAACGCAGGCGCGATCTTCCTCGGGGAGTACAGCAGCGAGCCCCTCGGAGATTATTTTGCCGGCCCGAACCACGTTCTGCCGACGAATGGAACCGCGAAATTTTTCTCTCCGCTCGGCGTCGATGATTTCATCAAGAAATCGAGCCTGATCTCGTATTCGCGAGAGGCGCTGGAGGAGATCCATGAGGACATCATCCGGTTTGCCAAAGCGGAGGGGCTGACTGCGCACGCGAATTCGATCGCGGTGCGGTTTGAATAGGGTCTATGAAATATTCGATAACAGAAAGTTCAGGACACCGGTTGCATTTCCGGTGCCCTTTTCTAATAATGAAATCAGTCCGCGTATCGTCTGCGCGATCTCTTCTTCTGACGCGGGCACGATCGTATTGTCTAATTTCAGCGTCAGCACAATGAGAACGATCTCGGCCAGTGCGGCCGGGTAGTCAAATTCAATGTCCCCGGTTTCAATTCCCTGTTCAATGATCGACGTGAGAACGGGTTTTAATTCCGTGACGAGATAGTTGATATATGTCTGGTGCAGGAACGCCTTTTCGGCGCCGGTCATCGTAGAGGACTTTCCTTGACGGAGAAATTCGGCGGAGGACGTGCGGCACGCCTGAAAGAGCATGGCCATCCGGGTAAAAGCGGGGATGTCTGTTTGCGCCGTCAGGTTTTTGGCAAGTTCGAGCGGTTTTTTATAACTTCGCTCAATGAGAGCTTCTAAAATTTTATCTTTGGAAGAAAAATAGTAATAGATACTTCCTTTTCCGATACCGGCCGTCCGGGCAATCTCCTGAACGGATATGGTTTTCATCTCTTTTTTTTCTAATAACGTCTGAAGCGCGTCTAAGATCAGGTCGTATTTGGTTCGGTCTTTCATTTGCTTTCTCTCTTTCTGTTTGTGCGTAGATGCTATATGAACCCTATTTTAGAACAATGTAAAGATAAAATCAAGGGACACTTTTCCCTTTTTTGGAAGATGGATGGGGAAGAGGCAGGTCGTCCAGTGGATGGTAGTGCTTGTATTTTTTAAAAAAGCGAAATATAGCCATGCGCTTTCCGGGAAATGCCCTTGATAAATTCTGTTATGTCATGTGTTCACAGCTTCAAATCAGCTATGAAAAGCTGACCGAAAAAGAACGCACGGACTTGAAAAACATTATGAAAAAATCCGGCATCTACAAGGATTCGCCTTTAGGAAGCCGGAAACGCTGACAAGGAAATGCCGCTGTCTGGATTTTCCCGGCCT
>CAJTTQ010000008.1:58330-59038 GCA_910579145.1 uncultured Eubacterium sp. | reverse complement strand
ACTTCGTAGTATTATACAATAGAACGTTTTTTTTTTCAACTTTTTTTGTGAAACTAGGTGGAACGCATGCATACCGCAAGCAAAAGCGGTATACTATATAAAAAAGGATGTGGTTTAGATGGCAAAGACATCAAATGTATTCGCACGTGTGGAGCCTGAAATCAAAGAACAAGCAGAACGGGTGCTTGATCAGCTTGGGATACCGATGTCAAATGCAGTTGGTATGTTTTTAAGACAGGTCGTACTTTGTCAGGGTATCCCGTTTGAAATGAAGCTTCCGAAGAAGGCGCCTCTTGCATACGGATCTCTTACAAGAGAACAGTTTAACACTGAGATAGAAAAGGGCATGGTGGATATACGGGAAGGCAGGGTATATCCGGCTGATTCAGTGGAAGAAGAAATGCGGCGGGATTTTCGTCCTTGAATATCTGTTTTCCATATGGTATAATCAAGTTGTATAATTGAACAGAAAGCAGGATGCGATTTATGCCCTCTAGTTTTATACGAAGGAGGGTGATGCCCTATGAGTATAATGGAAGTTCTTACATTATTACTTGTATTATTTGCGGCTCTGTCTTACATAGACAATCATAAAAAGAAATAAGCATCCCTGACCGTCCAAAGGGAGGCTGCTTATTTCTATAAATCAATTTTACTGAGGGCCATCGGAGCTTCGTGTCCGATAAACCTTTCTGATTCGATTATACA
>CAJTTQ010000008.1:27498-58320 GCA_910579145.1 uncultured Eubacterium sp. | reverse complement strand
CATAGACAATCATAAAAAGAAATAGCATCCCGCCCTGAGAAAGTTGGATGCTATTCTTAAAATTCATTTAATTTTACTGAGGGCAATCGGAGAATCAATTCCGATCACTTCTAAGTAAATTATACACCAGGGCCGCTTGTTTTGCAAGTGGCTCTTTTCATTTTCACTTTTTTGGCTTGACAACTGAAAATAATCTCGTATACTGAAAAATAGAAGTGCATAGAGGTGTATTCATATGACCAGAATGTAATCAGAATGTATTGTGTGTGGAGGTAATGCGTTATGCGATGGTTTCAAAAATATATAGAAAGCGGCAGATTATCCATGCTGTACCGGGTGCTGCTCGTGTTGTGGGACGCCGCCTGTATCAATCTGTGTTCGTTTGCCGCGCTCTTCATCCGTTATGAGATGAACTGGGACCGCTTCATCCGCAGCGGGATCACGGAAGAATACCCGAAAGGTTACATCACGACGCTGCAGGAAATGATCCTTGTCAATACGGTCATCACTCTCATTATTTTTATGCTGTTCCGGCTCTATAACAGCATCTGGCGCTACGCCAGCCTGCGGGAAGTGCTGAATATCGTGATGGCGTGCGGCCTGTCCACGGTCGTACATTTTCTTTTAGTGTTTGGAACATACCGGAAACTGCCGCGCTCATATTTTATCATCTACTGTCTGCTTTTGTTCATCACAACGCTCGGGGTGCGGTTTTCCTACCGGATCGTGCGGCTTTTGTACAATGAGAACGTGCACGGGGTAGGTATGCGCAATACGATGGTGATCGGTGCCGGGGAGTCAGGAAATATGGTGATCCGGGAACTGAAAATGAGTAAAAAGCTGGACAGCAATATATGCTGTATCATTGACGACAATAAATCGAAACAGAATACGTTCATCAATGGCGTGAAAGTGATCGGCGGGCGGGAGCAGATTTTAGACGCGGCGCGGTATTACGGGATCAATGAGATCATCGTGGCGATGCCGAGCGCGCCCAAAAAGGAAGTAAAGGAAATTCTCGAGATCTGCCAGCAGACAGGGGCGGAACTAAAGATCCTGCCCGGAATCTATCAGTTTGTCACCGGGGAGGCGGCCGTGGAAAAACTGCGCCCGGTACAGATCGAGGACCTTTTAGGCCGGGAGCCGGTGGAAACGAACCTGGCTTCAATCGCGGGATATGTAAAAAATAAGGTGATCCTCGTGACCGGGGGCGGGGGGTCGATCGGAAGTGAGCTCTGCCGGCAGATCGCGGCCAATAAGCCGAAGATGCTCATTATTTTTGATATATACGAAAATAATGCGTACGACATCCAGCAGGAATTAAAGGCGAAATATCCGCACATGCACATGGAAGTGCTGATCGGCTCGGTGCGCAATACGAGCCGGGTGGATTCCATTTTTGCCAGATACCGTCCAGACATCGTATACCATGCCGCGGCGCACAAACATGTGCCGCTCATGGAGGACAGTCCGAATGAGGCTGTGAAGAATAACGTATTTGGCACGTATAAGACCGCGCTGGCGGCAGATAAGTACGGGGCGAGGAAATTTGTCCTCATCTCAACGGACAAGGCGGTCAATCCGACCAATATCATGGGGGCGTCAAAACGGATGTGCGAGATGATCGTGCAGGGACTGAACCGGCATTCCTCCACCGATTTTGTGGCCGTGCGGTTCGGAAATGTGCTGGGCAGCAACGGAAGCGTGATCCCGCTGTTTAAAAAGCAGATCGAGGCGGGCGGGCCGGTGACCGTGACCGATAAAAATATCATCCGCTATTTCATGACGATCCAGGAGGCCGTTTCTCTCGTGCTGCAGGCGGGCGCTTTCGCGAAGGGCGGCGAGATTTTCGTGCTGGATATGGGAGAACCGGTTAAGATAGACGATCTGGCGCGCAATCTCATCAAGCTGTCTGGTTTTGTACCGGACGAGGAAATACGGATCGAGTATACCGGTCTGCGCCCGGGTGAGAAGCTGTATGAGGAAATGCTCATGGACGAGGAGGGACTGACGGCCACGGAGAACCAGCGGATCCATATCGGCCGGCCGATCGAGTTCGATGAGAATACATTTTTTGACCGGCTGGAAAAGCTGTATGAGGCGGCCGACCGGGAAAATCCCGATATGAAAGAGCTGGTGGCGCAGTTTGTTCCGACGTATACGATCCAGGAAGAGGACAGGCGGCAGGAGAAAAAGGTGTTGGGGGATGCTTTTACCGACTTTTATGAGTCTAGCAGAAAGACGGATTCACATTTGGAAAGCAAGCAGGAAGGAAATTAGTATGAGCCAGTCCAGAACGAAAAACAGTTTGAAAAATATCAATTATTCCTTTGTGTCCTATTTTATCATCCTGCTTCTGCAGTTTGTGAACCGGACGGTTTTCATCCAGTTTTTGTCGAGCACATATCTCGGCCTGAACGGGTTGTTTTCCAATGTACTCCGGTTTCTGGCCCTGACGGAGCTGGGGGTCGGCAGCGCCATCAATTATGCGCTCTACCGGCCGATCGCGCAGGGAGATACGGAATTTGTCAAATCGATGATGCGGCTGTACCGCAAATTGTACCGTCTGATCGGCTGCGTGGTTTTGGTGCTGGGAGGCGTGCTGACGCCGTTTCTGCCGTTTCTCATCCGGGACATGCCGACGGACATGCCGTATATTTATTTGTATTATGTGCTGTATGTTTTGGATTCCGGTGTTTCTTATTTCTTTACATATAAGCGGTCGCTCATCATCTGCAGCCAGCGGGAGTATATTTCGACGGCAGTGACGACTGTGTCAAGGATCGCGTTATGTGCCATGCAGGTTTTGGTGTTAGCGGTGAGCCGCAGCTTCGCGGCTTATCTCATCGCGGGCATCGTCGTGACGGTGGGGGAAAATGTGCTGATCTCCGTCGTGGCAGACCGGTTGTTTCCGTATCTGAAAGAGAAGGACGTTTCGGCGCTGCCCGCGCAGGTTTCCGCCGATATAAAGAGAAATGTCTTTGCGATGATGTTTCACAAGATCGGCACGGTCGTCGTGTTTTCCACGGATAATCTCATCATATCAAAATTTGCCGGGCTGATCGCGGTCGGACTGTATTCGAATTATACGCTGGTCGTCGATTCCCTGAACCGCCTGATGACAAAAATGTTCACGGCGATGACGGCAAGTGTCGGGAATCTTGTGCTGTCAGACGATAAGAAGTATGTGGAGTGTGTGATGTACCGGGTACTGTTTATGAATTTCTGGTTGCGAGGATTTTGCGCGACCGCGCTCCTCTGCCTGTTCCAGCCTTTTATCTCGCTCTGGATCGGGGATTCGTACTGTCTTTCCTCCTTTACGGTACTCGTGATCGCGGTCAATTTTTATATCGGGGGCATGCGTTCGACGGCCAATATTTTTAAAGAGGCTTCCGGCATGTTCTGGTATGACCGGTATAAACCGCTTGTGGAGAGCGCGCTGAATCTCGTGCTGTCGGTCTGGCTCGTAAAGCAGTACGGCGTGGCCGGGGTGTTACTTGGCACGATCGGCAGCACGGTCTTGGTTCCGTTCTGGGTGGAGGCGTACGTGCTGTATAAACATTATTTTGGAAAGGGGATGGGCGGGTATATGGCGAGACAGCTTCTGTACGCGGTGGTGACCTGTCTGGCGGGTGGAGTAAGCTTTTTTTTGTGTACATGCGCTTCTGGGAGCGGGGTGAAGGCATTTATCATACAGGGCGGGATCTGCGCCATCGTGCCGAATGTGATATTTGCCGCCGTGTTTTGCCGCTCGCAGGAGTTTCGGTATTTTTGGGGTTTCGTGCGGAATATGGTGAAAAGAACTGCATAAATTATTAGGAAACGATGTGTGGGGGAGCCTATGGAAATTTATGTGGTAAAGAGCGGTGATACCGTAAACCGGATCGCGGCGGCGTATTCGGTCAGCGCGGACAGTATCATATGGAATAACCAGCTCATCGAGCCGTACGCGCTGGCGGTCGGGCAGGCGCTTTTGATCGGGACGTTAGACGGGACGGCGGGATTACGGCCTGCAAATGCCGGAGGTTACGCGTACACGTATATCAGTCCGTGGGTATTGGAACAGACGCTTCCATTTCTGAACCGTCTGTTTGTTTTTTCGTATGGATTTACCGTGGAGGGAGGCATCATCGAGCCGCCGCGGGATGACGCGTGGATGGTCGAGATGAGCCGGGAATACGGGACGGTGCCGGTTCTGACGCTGACACCGTTTGGGCAGGATGGAAAATTTAATAATAACCTGATCCACCAGGTCGTTACAAACGAAGCGGCGGCCGACCGGCTTTTAAACAGCCTGGCGGCCCTGATGCAGGAAAAGGGGTATGGGGGGATCGATATTGATTTCGAGTATATCCTTTCGGGTGACAGGGATGCGTTTACGGCGTTTGTGCGGCGCGCGGCACAGATCATGCACCCGCTCGGCTTTTCTGTTTCGGTCGCACTGGCGCCAAAAACGTCGGCGGGACAGAAGGGACTCTTATATGAGGGAAAGGATTATGCGGCGCTCGGGGACGCAGCGGATGAGGTGCTGTTGATGACATACGAGTGGGGGTATAAATACGGGCCGCCGATGGCCGTTGCTCCGGTCAATATGGTAAGGCGCGTCCTCGATTATGCGGTGACAGAGATCGAGCCGACAAAGATCAATATGGGGATTGCCAATTACGGCTATGACTGGCCGCTTCCATTTGTCCGGGGAAAGACGGAGGCGCGGACGATCGGAAATGTCGAGGCCGTGCAGATCGCGATCCGGTACGGGGCCGCGATCGAGTTTGATGAACTGGCCCAGTCCCCTTATTTTTCCTATGTGGATGAGGAGGGGACCGAGCACGTCGTCTGGTTTGAGGACGTGCGCAGCCTGGAACAAAAGTATGCCCTTTTGCCGGAATACGGGTTAAAGGGGATCGGTGTATGGCAGATCATGCGCTGGTACCGGGCGATGTGGCTTTTATTTGCTGACCAGCCGTTTACAAATTGGTAACAAATAGGAAACATGTGCGGCATTGACAAAGAGGGGGCGATGTGACATAATTTTTCTAAATCGTTTTTCAGGATGTCTGGATAAAAGTTTGACCAAGGCATCATCAGGATGAGAAAATCACAGGGAGGATACGAGGATGTTATCGAAATTAAGTGTTAGAAGGCCCTATACCGTGTTAGTTGCCGTTGTACTGATACTCGTTTTAGGGTTCTTATCATTCCGTAATATGAGTACGGATCTTTTACCGGATATGGAATTTCCGTATGCGATCGTCATGACGACGTATCCGGGCGCCAGTCCGGAGGAGGTGGAATCGGCCGTGACGAAGCCGGTCGAACAGGCGATGGCGAGTATCAGCAACATGAAAGAAGTATCGTCCGTGTCGAACAGCAATGTTTCGGTGGTGATTTTGGAGTTTAATGATAGTACGGACATGAATACGGCTACGATCGATATGAGGGAGAGCCTGGATATGGTATCTTCCCAGTGGGACGATACGATTGGAAGCCCGACCATTATGAAGATCAATCCCGATATGATGCCGATCATGGTGGCGGCGATCGACTTTGAAAATATCGACCGTGTCGAGGTGACGAACCGCGCGAAGACAGATATCATCCCGGACCTCGAGAGTGTGGAAGGCGTGGCGTCTGTTAATACGTCCGGGGAAGTGCAGAAAAAGGTAGAGGTGATCATCCAGCAGGATAAACTGGATAAGATGAATAGAAAAGTGAAGGATGCCGTGGAAGGTAAGCTGAATGACGCAAAGGACAAGATCACAAAGAATAAAAAGAAGATCGAGGATGGAAAAGATTCGCTGAACAAGCAGCAGCAGAAGACGGCCGAGGAACTGGCCAAAGGGGAGTCGAAGCTCGCGAAGTCGTCGGAAAAGATGGAGAAGACGCTGAAAAAGTTAAACAATAGCTTAAAGCAGCTTGAATCGAAGGAGAAGACGCTTCTCGATTCGGAAAAGCAGATGAATGAGGGCACGGCGCAGATCAAAACCCAGAAGGCGACGCTGGAGTCCACCATCAAGACGCTGATGACAGCGAAGAGCGGCCTGGAACAGTTACAGAATGGATTAAAAGGGTTACAGGCGCAGAAGCAGGCGATCGAGGGACAGATCGCTGCCAGCGGGGAGACGTCGGAACTCCGTATGAAGCTGGAGGCGGTGAACGCGCAGATCAGCGTTTTGCAATCGAAATTAAAAGAGCAGGGCATAAAAGAAGAGGAACTTCCCGCAAAACTCGTGGAGGCAGAGCAGGGACTGGCGAAGGCACAGGCCGGACTGACACAGATCAACGAGCAGGAAGGGAAGCTGAAAAAAGGCAGAGAGGAACTGGAGAAAGGAAAGAAGCAGATCGCTGCGGCAAAGAAGCAGCTGACGGAAGCGAAATCAAAACTGCAGAAGGGGCAGCTCTCCGTAGAAGAGGCGGCACAGGAGCTCAGTAAGCAGAAAGTACTGGCGGCGATCAAACTCAGCGTGGCGGAGATGGAAGTGTCGAATGGGGAGAGTAAGCTCAATGAGGCGGAGAACACGCTGAAAGATTCGTCGAAGACGACGAAGGAAAATACGAATCTGGAAAATATCATTACGAAAAGTATGGTGGAAGGCATCCTGACGGCGGAAAATTTTGATATGCCGGCGGGATATATTACGGATGACGACGCGTCCTATCTCGTGAAGGTGGGAGAGAAGATCGAATCGGACGAGGACGTGGAAGATCTGATCATTTGTGATATGGATCTGGATGGCCTTGACCCGATCCGCCTCTCGGACGTGGCGGATGTAGCAGTCACGGATAATTCCGAAGACATGTACGTGATGGTAAATGGAAATCCGGCGGTGGCGGTTACGATGGAAAAAGCGACTGGATTTTCGACCGGCGATGTGACGGAGCGGCTTAGCGAGCGGTTTCTCGATCTCGAAGAGGAAAATGAAGGGCTTCATGTCAGCATTTTGATGAACCAGGGCGTATATATCGACCTGGTTGTGGATTCGGTTGTCCAGAACCTGTTGATTGGTGGATTGCTCTCGATCGTCATCCTGTTTTTGTTCCTGTGGGATATACGTCCGACGATCATCGTCGCGTGCTCGATCCCGCTCAGTGTCGTGACGGCGATCGTTCTCATGTATTTCAGCGGCGTGACGCTCAATATCATTTCGCTGTCGGGACTGGCGCTCGGCGTCGGGATGCTCGTCGATAACTCCGTCGTCGTGATCGAGAACGTGTTCCGACTGCGCAACGACGAGGGGTACGGCATCAAAGAGGCCGCCGTCGACGGGGCGAGACAGGTGGCGGGAGCGATCCTGGCATCGACACTGACGACGATCTGTGTGTTTGCGCCGATCATTTTTACCGAGGGGATTACGAGACAGCTGTTTACGGATCTTGGTTTGACGCTTGCCTACTCGCTGCTCGCCAGCCTGCTCGTCAGTCTGACGCTCGTACCGGCGATGTCGCAGGGCATGCTGAAGAAAACGAGGAAATCGAAAGAAGGCGTGATCGGTAAGATACAGAATGTATATGCCAGTGTGCTTTCCGTCCTGCTTCATAAAAAAGCCATCGTCTTGATCGCTTCGTTTGTACTTTTGATCGTTTTTGCCGTGCTCTCGGTTTCGAGGGGGACGGCGTTTATGCCGGAAATGGAGAGTCCGCAGATGACGCTTACGGTTGCCGCGCCGGAGGATGAAACGGTATCAGAAGAACAGCTGCGCGACGTATCGACGGAAATGATGGAGTGGATGAAGGAGATCGACGGGATCGAGACGATCGGAGCCGTATCCGGCGGGGGCGGTGTCATGTCGTCGATGTCCGGCGCCGGGAATGATGCGATCTCGATGTATCTTTTGCTTGATGAGGAGACAGACCGGACGAATGCGGAGATCAAACAGCAGATCGAGAAAAATGTGGAGGAGAAAGGGTATCCGTGCGACGTGACGGTAAACTCTTCCGCGATGGATATGAGCGCGATGTTTGGTTCGGGCATTACGATTGAAATACGCGGAAAAGACTTGGATAAATTGCAGGCTGTGACCGAGGAAGTGATCGGCCGGATCCAGGATGTCGACGGGGTCACTGAGGTGACAAACGGATTAGAGGACGGCAATGAAGAGTTCCGTATCACCGTCAATAAGGCGAAGGCGATGAAGTATTCGCTCACGGTGGCACAGATCTTCCAGCAGGTGAACGCGAAGGTAAAGGAGGCCAGTTCCGCGACGACGATTTCAACAGATACGGACGAATTGAACGTTTACGTCAATGACGAAAAAGATACGTCGCTGACACGCGCCGATCTTCGGAAAATGAAGATCGAATATACGGATACGATGACGCAGAAGAAGAAAAAAGTGAAACTGAGTAAGATTGCCGCATTTGATATGGCGGATTCACCGGATTCCATCAATCGAAAGAAACAGAGCCGGTATATGACGGTGTCGGCTGCGATTGACGACGATCACAACATCGGACTTGTCAGCAACGATATCAAGGATGCGCTCAAAGGTTATGAGGTTCCGGCTGGCTATGTCATGGAATTTACGGGTGAGGATGAGACGATCAACGAGTCTATGGAACAGGTATTCCTCATGTTTATTGTTGCCGTTTTGTTTATGTACCTGATCATGGTGGCGCAGTTCCAGTCGCTTTTGTCGCCGTTTATCATCCTGTTTACGATCCCGCTTGCGTTTACCGGCGGTTTTATGGGACTGTGGGTGTCGGGAAGCGAGGTCAGCGTCATCGCGATGATCGGTTTTGTCATGTTGTCTGGTATTATCGTAAATAACGGAATCGTGCTCGTAGATTATATCAACCAGCTGAGGGAAGACGGCGAGGAAAAATACGCGGCGATCGTGGAAGCGGGAAGGACGAGGCTCCGCCCGATCCTCATGACGGCGCTGACGACGATCCTCGGCCTGATCCCGATGATCGTAAGTTCAGACAGCGGTTCGGATATGGTGCGCCCGATGGCGGTCGTAACGATCGGGGGGCTTGTCTATGGTACGCTCCTCACGCTGTTTGTCGTACCGTGTATCTACGCGATATTGAACCGGAAAAAATATAAGCCAAATAAGGATTGAGTGAGATGAAACAAAGTATGGAACAGGATGCGCCGATCGGTGTTTTTGATTCCGGCCTGGGCGGCCTAACGGTGATGAGGGAGATCATGCGCCAGCTTCCAGAGGAACATTTACTGTATTTTGGGGATACGGCGCGGGTGCCCTATGGGAGCAAGTCGAAGCGCACAGTCTGCCGCTACAGCAGGCAGATCGTGCGGTTCCTGCAGTCGCGTCACGTAAAAGCGATCGTGATCGCCTGCAATACCGCGAGCGCGCTAGCTTTTGATGAAATACGGGATGAGATCGATATTCCGATCATCGGGGTCGTGGAGCCGGGGGCGATGATGGCGGCGGATACGACGAAAACGAATAACATCGGCGTCATTGGAACCGAAAGTACGGTGAAGAGCGGGATTTACGATAAGTTCCTGCACCGGATCAACCCGGATATTACCGTTGTGAGCAAGGCTTGTCCGCTGTTTGTCCCTTTAGTCGAGGAGGGTTTGTGGGAAGACCGGGTTACGGAAGATATTGCCGGACGTTATCTGCATGAATTAAAAGAATATGAAATTGACGCGCTCGTACTCGGCTGTACCCATTATCCGCTGCTGCGCAGGATCATCGGACGGGAGATGGGAGAACAGGTGAAACTGGTAAACCCGGCGTATGAGACGGCGAAATCCCTCAAGGTCCTTCTTACGGAACACGATCTGCTCCATCCGCCAGGAATAGATGACAAGGGGCCCACATATGATTATTATGTCAGTGACGGTGTGGAAAAATTTATCTCCTTTGCGGGGGATGTTTTGTCCTGCCATGTGGGAAAGGCGGAAGTGGTGAATATTGAATCGTATTAAGAGGAAGGGAAGGGGCCGCGTGTGGAAGATCGTCCTTGCCGCGGCTTTGTTTTGTATCGTGCCAGTCGAAACGGGCTGGATCATAAACGGTGCGCGCGCGGATGCCGTCGTGCCGATCGAGGTAGATGCCGAGGAATTCCGCTGTTTTGATATCAAGGCGGATACGCTGAGAGAGATGGAGCGGTTTACAAAGAAGAAGTGTCAGTCGCTGGCGCGGCAGCTTTTGTACGGGAAAAGCAGCGTTCCGTTCTCGTTTTCGCTGCAGCTCGATGAAAAAGTGGTGGATTCGTATGCGGATGCGTTCGCGACGGTGTTAAGTGATGTCGTCTGTTTTCCAGTCGCGTTGGACGGGGTGGGCGGCCAGACGCTTTCGTATGAAAACTCGTGGGGGACGGCGAGAAATTACGGCGGTGACAGAAGGCATGAAGGGGTGGATATCATGACGTCAAATAATGTGGCGGGGTATTTTCCGGCCGTCAGCATTTGTGACGGCGTGGTGGAGAAGATGGGTTGGCTCGAACTGGGCGGATACCGCATCGGTATCCGCAGCGAGCACGGTATGTACGCCTATTACGCCCATTTGGATTCGTACCGGGAAGGCCTGAAGGCCGGTGATACCGTGCGGGCGGGGGAGACGCTCGGGTATTTGGGCAATACGGGTTACGGCAAAGAGGGAACGAAGGGAAAGTTTGACGTGCATCTTCATTTTGGGATGTACATCGACATTGCGGGGGAGGAAACGAGTGTGAATCCCTATGAGATTTTACGGTATTTGGAGGGTCAAGATGAAGCAGTGGAAGGGAACGAAGTGTGAACCGGGTTATATAGAGAAACAGAAGCGGTTTCAGGCGGTGATGCTTCTTGTATTTGCCGCCATAGGGATCTGTCTGTTCCTGATCGGTTATCTGGCGACGGGAACGAGGGCAAATGTGTTTACGGTGCTTGCTATATTGATGGTGCTTCCCGGGGCGAAGCGGGTCATCGCTCTCGTCGTCATGGTGCCGCGCCGGTCGGTGGAGCAGGGCCGGTATGACCGGATGAAGGAGGCGATCTCACCGGATGCGGTGCTTTTGACCGATTATGTGTTTACGTCTTCGGAGAAGATCATGAACCTCGATTTTGTCATTGTCGAGGGGCGCGTGGTGACGGGGATCCGGTCGGTGAATGAGAGAAGGCGCGATGCCGGGATCGGGAAGTATATGAAGGACTATTTGTCAAAGGGGATCGCGGGCGTGGCTGATGGCTACCGTGTGAACATTCTCGATTCGGATGAGTCGTTTTACCGGCAGTATGAGCGGGCCGGCCGGTCGGTGGATACGGATGTATTAGATGACGCACAGGCTGAGGTAGTGAAGTTTTTGAAGATTTTGGCGGTGTGACGAGGGCGGAAATGAAGGAAATAACGATCGGGAAAAACCAGTGCGGCCAAAGGCTGGACAAGTTTCTGGCAAAAGTGCTGCGGGAGGCTCCGAAAAGCTTCCTCTATAAAATGATGCGAAAAAAGAACATCAAGCTGAATGGAAAGCGGGCGCAGGGCAATGAAAAGTTAAATGAGGGGGATGTCGTGGCGATGTATCTCTCGGAGGAAACGCTTGCAAAGTTTTCCGGCGCCGCTGACGGAAAAGTTCGCTCTTTGGTTGAAAATACCGGCACTCCGCTGGATATCATTTATGAGAATGAGCATATCGCCCTCATCAATAAGCCGGCAGGTTTGTTATCACAGAAAGCGAAGCCGGATGATGTGAGTCTCGTGGAACTGTTTACGCAGTATGCCGGGGCGCAGGAAGAGGGATTTTCCCCGGGGATCTGTAACCGGCTTGACCGGAATACGAGCGGTATCGTCGTGGCGGGAAAGACGCTTTTCGGACTACAGAGCATGTCGCAGATGTTTCGGGACCGGCAGATCAAAAAGTATTATCTGGCGGTCGTGGAAGGTGTGGTGGAGCAGGCGTTTACCGCAGAAGGATATTTGCGCAGGGATGAAAAGAGGAACCAGTCACAGTTGTTTGATACGCAGGTACCGGGCAGTTCTTATATTAAAACAGGATATAAGCCGCTGGAGTGCGACGGGACATATACGCTTCTGCGCGTACGGCTTTTTACCGGGAAGACGCATCAGATCCGCAGCCATCTGAGCAGTTTGGCGCATCCGATCGTCGGCGATGTGAAATACGGGGGATGTGTTTCGGGGCGTGTGCGGCGGCAGCTGTTACATGCGTATGAGATTGCGTTTCCCGAAATGAACGAGCCGTTCAGTGATCTGAGCGGCAGGCGGTTTTTTGCCGCGGTTCCGGACGATTTTTATAAGGCAGGTAAATTTAGTTTTAATTTAGAAGAAAGGATGAGGGAAAATGAAACAGGCAGTGATGTTATTCGCAAAAGGATATGAAGAAGTGGAGGCGTTGATGACCGTGGATCTTCTGCGGCGCGGGGGCGTGGATGTGAAAATGGCGTCGATCACCGAGGAGATGACTGTGTGCGGTTCGCATGGGATCCAGGTGGGGATGGATACGAAACTGGCGGATGTAGAACTGGATCAGGTGGACGCTGTCATCATCCCGGGCGGTAAAGAAGGCACGGACAGGCTCGGTGCGGATGAGACTGTCTGCCAGACGCTGCAGCGTGCGTTCGAGGCCGGAAAGGTCGTGGCGGCGATCTGTGCGGCGCCGTCGGTACTCGGGGCGTGCGGGATCTTAGAGGGGAAACGTGCGACGTGTTATCCGGGGTTTGAAGGAAAACTCACGGGAGCCGAATTTGTCGATGAGATGGCCGTGGTGGACGGAAATGTCGTGACGAGCCGGGGACTGGGGACTTCGATGGAGTTTGGGTTTGCGCTTTTGGAGGTTCTCGTTTCGAAGGAGACGGCGGAGAAGGTGAGAGGGGAGATCGTTTTTAAGTACCATTCCTGAGTCTGCAACCCTTTTCACCCAATTATTTTTCCATTTTTCAAAAAACAGACATCAAAATGTGATATTTTTGGTGTCTGTTTTGTTATTATAGTGAAAGGCCTTTCGAAATTCGCCAAGTAAAAAAGAACATGACAACATTAGGAGGTGAGTGGATCGTGTCGGAAGAGGAATATGTGGGCTATGTCATACAATATTCAGATATGGTCTTACGCATTGCCGTAAATTATTGTAAGGAACTGCCGGACGCAGAGGATATGGTGCAGGATGTATTTTTAAAACTGTACGAGTCGCGGAGCCGTTTTGCGGACGAGGAACATGCCAAGCGCTGGCTGATCCGTGTGACGGTAAATCTCTGTAAGAACCACCTGAAATCTGCATGGCGGCGCCGGACGCAGCTCGTGGAGCATGAGAAGATGGAGTCTGTTTTTGAGCAGGCACCCTGTGGTTGCACGGCAGGGGAGGGAGGGGACGGCGGGGCGGATACTTTATTTGAGGCGGTGGTTTCGCTTCCGGAAAAATACCGCAGTGTGGTGCATCTGTATTACTATGAAGATTATTCAGTAAAGGAGATCGCGCAAATTCTGCAGAGGAAGGAAACGACGATCCAGACCAGACTGATGAGGGCGAGAAAGATGTTGAAGCAGAAGTTGAAAGGAGCGTGGCAGGATGAAGAATGCGAATAAGGATTATTATAAGCGTGTGTATGGTAAGGTCAATGCTTCTGACGAATTAAAAGAAAGGTTGATGGATATGAAAAACATGGAAAACAGGAACAGAAAGAACAAAAGGATGGCGTGGAAGGCAGCCGTGGCGGCGGCCGCTGTTGTGGTGGCGCTGCCGACAGGTATTTTCGCGGCTACGAAGTACTGGGGGATCGGCGATTTTATGTCCGAGTACGGAAAGACGCTTTCACCGGAGGCGAATGAACTGATCGAGACAGACATTGAACAGGTGAAAAAGGACGAAGAAGCGGAGCAGATGCCGGTCGAATTTACCGTGCGCGAGTCGTTGTGCGACAGGGGATCGGTCAGTATCATCGTGGAGGCGAGAGCGAAGGAGCGCGGGAAGTATCTGCTGGTAGGCCCGGATTCCGAGGAAATAGATCCCGTGTCAGATCTTGGCATTAAAAAGGATAAGAGGACGATCGGTCAGTACGCAAAGGACAAGGGGTTGGAAATTATAAATGTTAATTCTGGATTTGACCATCAGGGCGGTTTTTTTCCGGATTCTGCAAGTATTGAATATAAACAGGTTGATGACGATGTGCTTAATCTGTGTATCAAGGCACAACGGGAGAAGGATCAGAAAGATCTTCAAGTCATATTGAAGAATACGATACAGACTCCTTGGATCAGAGCCACGGGAGGCGACCCGATCGTTTCCACGAATTCCTTTGAGCTGACCGATAAGAGTTCCTCTGACTTGATGGAGTACAAAGCGAAAAAGGCGATGAAGATCAAAGGTACATCTGCGAAAGTGACGAAGATCACTGTAGAAAAAACCGAGGTAGGCAATTATATCAACGTTTATTATACGAATCCGGACGCAGATAAAGAGGATGGGCTCACGTTCCGCATGAAGAACAGCAAGGACTCGGAGGAATGGAATTTTAAGGAAGGCTTTACGGAAAAACTTGAGGATGGGACCTATCGGTGCAGGCTGGACTACGAGAGCGGAAAATTGCCGAAAACATGTGTGTTAGAAGCGTTTGACTGCATGGAGAAGAACGTGTTCGGACAATTTAAAGTTTCACTATCGCGGTAGTTAAAATTTAAAAATACTATTGCATTCAAAATTTTAGTGTGCTATAATGACAAACAATTACGGATCTTCCGTAAAAAAAAATTACAAGGGGGAACTTTTATATGAAAAGGTTCGCAAAGAAGGCGTTAGCCGGAACTTTGTCATTGGCATTGGTCCTTAGCCTCGGCGTCGTATCCGATCCGGACACGGCATCGGCGGCTAAAGTGAAGGTAAAAAAAGTTACAGTGAACTCACCTTCTGGTAAAACAGCCTATATCGCTAAAGGAAAGAAAGTGAAACTGACAACTACGGTTAAGGTAACTCCGAATAAGAGTGCCAACAAGAAGGTAACGTATAAATCAGCAAATTCCAAAATTGCGAAAGTGAACAGCAAAGGGCAGATCACGGGCGTAAAAGTTGGTAAAACGAAGATTACGGTTACTTCTAAAAAGAACAAAAAGAAAAAAGCTACGATCAAGGTTGTCGTGAAGAACGCGGCAGTATCGAAAGTGAAACTGAATGTGAAAAAGATGACACTTGGCGTAGGAGCAAGAAAGACGCTGAGAGCAACGATTTCTCCTAAAAATGCCAGCAAGACGATCCAGTGGAAAACATCGAACAAAAAGGTGGCTACTGTTTCGGTAAAAGGTGCAGTAAAAGGTAAAAAGGAAGGTACGGCTACGATCACAGCGTTAGCTGCGGACGGTTCCGGCAAAAAAGCGACCTGTAAGGTTACGGTAGGCGCCGGCATCAAAAATGTAGAAGTACCGAACGCAAGCATTGTCCGCGTTTCCCTGACGAGCGCGAAGAAGCTTACGGCCGCGAACTTTGTCATTCAGAACAAGAAGGCGTCAAACGGTGTTTATAATACGTCTGAAGGTGTGGAGAGTGTTGTGACGAACGACGGCGGTAAGACATATGATGTCGAGCTTGATAACGAGAGCGGCATCCGCAGTTACTCGTATGTCAATGTGACGATTTCCGCACTGAAAGTGGATAAGTCAAAGGAAGTGTATGTCGGAAATGTTCCGTCCAGTTCGTCCTATGGTGTCGTAAATACAGTGAGCCGCGTGACAGGAAAAGTCGGAGACGGTTTCGAGCAGGACCTGTGTTTGGACGATGTGGACAGCACTGGTGTGATTAAATATTCGGTGACAGGACTTCCCGAAGGGTTAAAGGCATATGTAAGTAAAGACGCGACGAGAGTTTCGGTAAAAGGTAAATTTAAGAAAGTAGAAAACGGAACGACTGCCGTGCTGACTGGTGTCGATGAGTTAAATAAGACATTCAAGAAAAATTACGTTTTCTATGTCGGAGACGATAATACGATCGTGGGTAATTTCCTTGGAGATACCGTTCTTGCTTACGATGCGGCAGACGATCCGAATACACCGTTTATCAATGAGGCTTCCGGCCATATATTTAGCTGGGATGATATTGACGATCTGGGTGACGGCGTGATCGTGGGCGGTTCAGGGTCCTATGAATACGCGGCAACAGGTCTTCCGGCGCAGGTAGAAACTATGACGGCTGAGGGTGTCCTTCATCATAAAACCGACGCCAAGGGCGACTATGAGGCAGTACCGGCGGCTACGTACAATGTAAGCGTGACGGTAAAAGATAAGAAGAACCCGAATCTTCAGGCAACATTCCCATTCGCACTCTCGGTTGTAAATGGTGTGACACTGACAGGTACGGTTAAGGATGCTTCCGGTGCTCCGGCGAAGAATATCAACATCGCTGGTAACACGAAGCGCGACGAGTACGGAAGATATGACAGGTTTAGTACGTATTCGAGAGCAAACGGTACGTATAAAGTAAGGCTCATCCCTGGCGTATATTCACAAGGTGCCTATTTTGACGGCGGATACGGGTATACGGTGGGCAATAGCTATGCGGCAGGTACAGTGACGAAGGATTTCTCAATTCCGCTGTACAAAGTAAATATTCTTCCATCTGTTTTGGGTGGTATCGCATACGATTTAGATGACACGACGTATTTATACGATGCAAATGGCGTTGCTTCTACGATTAAGGTGGATGAGGATGACTTTAGCCTGTACACATATCTGAAGGCAGGTTTGTATGAATTTTCACCGGCGGCAGACAGTGATGAAAATCTTGTGGAGGCTTATTCGAAAGTAAGTACGCGTCCGAGCGGCTGGACCTATCTGGATGAGGATGATTTCCTTGGTTATTATCGGCTGTCAGGTAAGTTCAACGTAGCAGGAAACGGTTCGGTTCCGATTGAGGCGGCAAAGGTAGAATATTAATTACAATAAAGTGATCAGAAAAGTCCGGGGTTTTTCTTCGGACTTTT
The DNA here is from genome assembly GCA_910579145.1 of uncultured Eubacterium sp. Lineage (GTDB taxonomy): Bacteria > Bacillota > Clostridia > Lachnospirales > Lachnospiraceae > Eubacterium_F. The sequence goes on along the minus strand of CAJTTQ010000008.1, from coordinate 41,450 downwards.
CTTTTTTTGTTGCGTTTCTTGGATGTGGCATATATAATAAGCTTATATGTCAAAAAGTAGGAGGTAGGAAGATGGATAGGTTTGTCTGCAACCCGTTTCACGGTTTTCACCGGTATGAGGTGGTAGTGCCCGGCTCTAAGAGCATGACGAACCGGGCGCTTCTTATGGGAGCGTTGGCGGAGGGGAAAACGATCCTGCGGGGCGTTTTGTTCAGCGAGGATTCCCGTGTGTTTATGCAGGCGTTACAGGAGATCGGATTCCGGGTCAGCATACAGGAAACAGAAAAAGTAGTGACGATCGAAGGGCTTGGCGGCAGGCTGCCGATCGCGGGGCCGTGTGCAAAGGAACGGGGTGTGGCGGCTGACTGTGGGAGCGGGCTGCGGAAGGTGTATGTGGGGAGCGCCGGGACGGCGGCGAGGTTTCTCACGGCATTTCTCGCGCTGTCAGGCCAGGAGTTTGTTGTCGAAGCGTCCGAGCAGATGAAGAAGCGTCCGATGGAGCCGCTTTTACGCGCGCTCGAGATGCTAGGCGCCCGTTTTGAATATTTGGAGAAACCGTACTCGTTTCCGTTCCGGATCCGCGGGAGGGAAGAGAGAAACCCGGACTGTGTGGAATTAAATATAGATGCGAGCAGTCAGTTTCTGAGCGCGCTCCTGCTGTGCGGCGTGATGTGCCGGGAGGGGATCAAGATCCGCCTCACTGGAACGAGAAGCGCGCGCGCGTATGTCGGGATCTCGATGGATATGATGGAACAGTTTGGCTGCCGGACTGAGCAGTTCGATGAAAATACATACCGGGTGCTGCCCGGACAGCGATATGTGGGCGGAGAGTACCAGATTGAGCCGGATGTGTCGGCGGCGTGCTATTTTTACGGTCTTGCGGCAGTGACAGGAGGGGAGGCAAAGGTGAAGCACGTACACAGGGAGACGACACAGGGAGATATCAAATTCGTAGATGTGCTGGAGAAGATGGGATGTCTGGTCAGGGAGGAATCGGACGGCATCGTGGTGGCCGGGGCCAGGGATGGGAAGCTGGCGGGTGTGCATGTCTGTATGAGTGATTTTTCCGATCAGACGATGACACTCGCTGCGCTGGCGCCGTTTGCGGAGGGCGATACGGTGATCGACGGCGTAGGCCATATCCGGGGGCAGGAATCAGACCGCATCCGGGCGATCGTGACCGAGCTTGGGCGTATGGGAATATCGTGTGAGGAGAGGGAGGATGGGCTGACGATCCATCCGGGTAAGATCCGGCCGTCGCTCGTTTCGACGTATGACGATCACCGGATGGCGATGGCGTTTTCCCTCATCGGCTGCCGGGCAGAAGGCATCGTGATCGACAACCCGGAGTGCTGTAAAAAAACATTTGAAAATTACTTTGATATATTGACTAATCTTGGTTTAACATCTAAAATAGAAGAAGAGTGAATGAATGGAGGCAGAGGATGAAAAAATTAGCGGTTATCTTAAAAGAAAAGCTGGAGAGTGGATTTGAACAGGCGGGGTATGATGCGCAGTACGGGATGGTATCGGTCTCGAACCGGCCGGATTTGTGCCAGTATCAGTGCAATGGCGCGATGGCGGCGGCAAAACAGTATAAGAAGGCTCCGATCCAGATTGCGTCGGACGTGATCGAGCAGTTAAAAGAGGATTCATCTTTTGAAAAGATAGAGGCCGTGGCTCCCGGATTTATTAATATCACAGTCAGCGGCAGCCTGCTTGTCGAGATGGCAGGCACGATGATGACAGAAGAAAAGTTTGGACTGGAGTGCGAAAAGAAACCGAAAAAAGTGTTGATCGATTACGGCGGCCCGAATGTGGCCAAACCGCTTCATGTCGGACATCTGCGCCCGGCGGTGATCGGGGAGAGTGTCAAGAGGATTCTGCGCTATATGGGCGATGATGTTATCGGTGACGTCCATCTCGGTGACTGGGGCCTGCAGATCGGTCTTGTCCTTACCGAAGTGAAACACCGGCAGCCGGATCTGCCTTATTTTGATGAAACGTTTTCCGGTGAATATCCGCAGGAGGCGCCGTTTACCATTTCTGATCTCGCGGAGATCTATCCGTATGCCAGCAGTTATTCCAAAGAACACGAGGAGTATCTGCTTGAGGCGCAGCAGATGACCGCGAAGTTTCAGGATGGCGATCGCGGGTGCCTGGCTTTGTGGAACCACATTTTAAATGTGTCGATACCAAATTTAAAAGAAAATTACAGGAAACTCGATGTGGAATTTGATCTGTGGAAAAAGGAGAGTGACGTGCAGGGCTATATTCCAGATATGGTGGAGAAGATGAAAGCGGATGGCGTCGCGCATGAGAGCGAGGGCGCGCTTGTCGTAGATGTGACGGAAGAGAGTGATAAAAAGGAGATTCCGCCGTGTATCGTCGTGAAGTCAAATGGTGCTACCCTTTACGCGACGACAGATCTTGCTACGATTGTAGAACGAGAAAAGCTCTTTTCACCGGACGAGATCATCTATGTCACGGATAAGCGGCAGGCGCTTCATTTTACACAGGTGTTCCGCGCGGCGAAGAAGGCGGGACTGACAAAGAAAGAGACGGAATTATTATTCCTTGGAAATGGAACGATGAACGGAAAAGACGGAAAACCGTTTAAGACGCGGGATGGCGGCGTGCTCCCGCTCCAAAAGCTGCGCGAGGATGTCTGTCAGAAGGTGTTTGAAAAAATGAAAGACAACCGTGATTATGCAGAGGAAGAGGCGAGGGAGATTGCGGAGAAGGTCGGCTTGGCGGCGATCAAGTACGGCGACCTCTCAAATCAGATCGCAAAAGATTATATTTTTGATATGGACCGGTTTACGTCGTTTGAGGGCAATACGGGGCCTTATATCCTGTATACGATCGTCCGTATGAAGTCGCTCCTCGCTAAATATGAGAAAGAGGGTGGAAGGATCTCTGAAAACGGTGATCCGGCACTTCTTTTGCCGCCGGAAAACGGCAGCGAGACCGACCTTTTTCTGTCAATCGCCAAATTCGCGGATACGATGGAAGCGGCTTATGAGGAAAAAGCGCCCCATAAGGTCTGTCAGTTCATTTATGAACTGAGTGACAGTCTGAACCGTTTTTATCATGAAAATAAGATCCTCGGTAATGAGGATGCGGCAAAAAAGCAATCCTATTTACAGATGTTGGTATTGGTAAAGAATATGTTGGAACAATGTATCTATTTGCTTGGATTTTCGGCACCGGAAAGGATGTGAGTCCATGTTTGTTGGGCGGAAAAATGAGCTGGCGCAATTAAAGGCAGTCTGTAAAAAGAGCGGAGTTCCCGTGATCGTGCTGTATGGCAGGGAAGGCATAGGAAAAACTACGCTCGCGAAAGAGTTTGCCAAAGAGAGAAACTGTGTGTACTACTTGGGGCGGGAGCTCTCAAAAGAGGAACAGAAGCGTTATTTTCAGGATGTCCTCAGACAGGTCACCGCGCTTGCGTCCAAGGAGGACATGACGAAAGATAAAATCTGTTTTATCGTGGATGAGTTTGATGTGATGGAAAAGGCATACAAAGAGTTTTTTGCGGAACTGGATGAGTACGTCACTGATTCGCCGTGGGAAGACCGCGTGATGCTCCTTCTCGTCAGCTCATCGGTGCAGTGGATCGAAAATCAGATGGTGGACGACATGGGGACTTTCGCCGCCCGGATCGTGCAGGTTATGAAGCTGAAGGAGTTTACGTTTTTGGAAATGGTGAACCGTTTTCCGGGGATCACGACAGAGGAGTGTATTACGATATACAGTTTGCTGGGCGGAGTGCCGGGGTATCTCGACTTATGGGATCTTTCGAAAAGTGTGAGGGACAATATCATCCGTCTCATGCTCGTTCCGAACGGGCCGCTCCGGAAAGAAGCTGCCCGGTTTCTAAAGACGAGTCTGCGGGAGCTTCCTTTCTACAACACGATCTTATCCGTGCTTGCCGAGGATGAGCCAAAGTTAAATTATCTTTATAACCGCACCGGGTTCAGCCGCGCGAAAATATCGGTCTATATCAAAAACCTGATACAGATCGATGTGGCAGAAAAGTATTTTTCCTATGAACCGAAAAAGAAGGAATATGTCATGAAAGGACTATATGGCATCTCTGACCGTTTTCTGCATTTTTGGTACAAATTTATTTTTCCAAACAGTTCGGCGCTGGAGTATGAAGAGGCGGAGAAGTTTTATGAAAATCATATCGAGAATCAGCTTTATGGGTTTGTGGAACAGATGTATGTCCGGGTGTGCAAAGAATTTCTAGTTCTCATGGATCAGTACGGGAAGCTGCCTGGGAAGTTTAAACAGCCCGAGTCTTTTTACGGAAAAGAGGGTGTGATACCGATCGTCTTAGCAGGACAGGATGAAAAACTGCTCGTCGCGCTGTGCAAATGGTCGCCGGAACCGATGACAGGCGCTGATTTTGAGGCACTTTTAAAACGGACGGAACAGCTCGGACAGGAAGCGGATTACTATTATCTTTTTTCCAAAGAAGGATTTCGCAGCGAACTGTCGGCGGCGGTGTCTGGTATGGATAATATTGAACTCATTGATCTTGAAAGTTTATAGACGCAAAAAGGGGATGAACAGGTATGTACCTAGAGTTGGCAAATTTGATCATGTACGGGAAGGTGCGGGAGGATCCCATTTTGAAGAAATTGGGAGATGTTTTCAGGAGAGTATCGGACAAACAGGACGATGGTCATATGGAATCCGATGTGAGGGACATCTATGACCAGGTATACCGGTTACTCGAAATCGCTACGAAGTACGGGTTTGACGGTAATCTTTGGCAGTGTTACATCGCTTATCTTCTCGCGTCGGATGAAAATCCGTTCAGTGTCGTGTGTGAAAAGGTAGGAGTCGATCACACAAAGGAGGACCAGGCGAGTGTCAATGAGATCGTAAAGCACGATATGGACTGTTTTTACCGGTTGTTTCACTATGATTTTACAAATATGGAGCAGTTACTGTCGATCAACTGCTTTTCCCTTCTCACGCATTACCGTTCCATTGCCAAAGATGAGAATACGTATAACAAAAGTGTGAGCGAGAAGGTGAAAGAACTGGCCGGCGAGCTGGCGGACGCGGCGGACGGCTACGGCTTTTTTGTCGTTGTCACCGATTTTTATAAGAAATACGGGGTGGGTAAATTTGGATTAAACAAAGCGTTCCGATGGAACGATTCGCTGCCAGACGGGCAGGGACCGGATGGGAAAACGGTGGATGATCAGCCGGAGCGAGGGATTGCGGACGGGAAAGCGGCATGCGGGGCCGAACTCGTGCCGATCACGCATACAAGTGATGTGTCACTGTCCCATCTGGTCGGTTATGAGATCCAGAAGCAGCAGCTGATCGAAAATACGGAGGCGTTTGTCGAGGGGCGCAAAGCGAATAACTGTCTTTTATTTGGCGACAGCGGAACGGGGAAATCGACCTGCATGAAAGCGATATTAAACCGGTATTATGACAGGGGGCTGCGGATGATCGAGATTTATAAGCACCAGTTCCATCAGTTGTCAAATATCATCGGCCAGATCAAGAACCGGAATTATAAGTTTATCATCTATATGGATGATCTGTCGTTTGAGGAATTTGAGATTGAGTACAAATACTTAAAGGCAGTGATCGAGGGCGGCCTCGAGGTGAAGCCGGATAATGTCCTCATATATGCTACGTCCAACCGGCGGCATCTGATCCGTGAGACTTGGAGCGACCGCTCCGATATGTCGAGTGATGAACTGCACCGCTCCGATACGATGCAGGAGAAACTATCCCTTGTGGCACGGTTTGGCGTGAGTATCAATTTTTCACGCCCGTCCAAAAAAGAGTTCGAGGAGATCGTACTCGGACTTGCAAAGCAAAATCCTGATTTAACACTTTCAAAAGAAGACATCTTGCAGAAGGCGAATGCCTGGAGCGTTCGGAATGGCGGGTATTCAGGACGTGTGGCAGAGCAGTTTATCACACATTTGAAAGGACAGAATTCGTATGTTTGAGAAATTTTTTCCAGATGAAACCGTATCATCCACGTATGAAATTGATTTCGAGAGCTTATATGAAGAAGGTTTCCGGGGAATCCTGTTTGATATTGATAATACACTGGTGGAGCATGGCATGGGTGCGAACAGCCAGGCCGTCGAATTGTTTGGCAGGCTGAAAAAGATCGGTTTTGAGTGCTGCCTTATTTCGAACAATAAAAAGAAGAGGGTCAAAAGTTTTAATGAGCAGATCGGAGCGCATATGATCTTTGACGCGCATAAACCGAGCCGGAAAAATTATTTTTACGCGATGGAACTGATGGGAACCGATAGGGACAATACGCTGTTTGTAGGGGATCAGCTCTTTACGGATATCTGGGGGGCGAAACGAAGCGGGATACGCAATATACTGGTGAAGCCGATCAGTAAGAAAGAAGAAATCCAGATCGTGATCAAACGTGTTTTTGAGAAAATTATTTTATCGGAATACCGCAGTAAAAAGAAACGAAAAAAAGCCGGTATCGGATAAGAAAGGAAAAAAGGATGGATCAAAGATTCTTTACCGTATTAGAAAAAGAAGTGCTGGAAGCGAAAAAACTCGATGGCGTGCTCGTCACCTCGCCTGCCAATATGCGTAAATGCAGCGGTTTTCGTGGAGAGGGGCTCGTCTATGTGTCCAATGACTTAAAGCTTGTTTTAACAGACTCGAGATATACGGTCGCCGCCCGGGAAGAGTGCCCTCTGTTTGAGGTAGTCTTATACAAAAATAATCTGTATGAGTCATGGATCTCTCTGCTCGTAGAGCGGCTCGGAACCCAGAAGGTATCACAGCTTTCCCTTGGATTTGAGGACGAGTTCATGACCGTGCAGACCGAGCGGACGATCGAGGCATTGTTTCAGAAATATGAGCTTTCGGGCATCACATGGCTGCCGCTTCATAAACGGCTCGACTGGCTGCGGTGGATCAAGAGCGCGCAGGAGATCCGTGAGATCGAACAGGCAGAACACATCGGCGACCTGGCATTTGCAAAGATCGTGCAAAAACTTACGGACGTGTATGGCAGCGGCCAAACGATGACGGAGAAGCAGATTGCGGCATGGATCGAATTTTATATGAAAGAGCTGGGCGCGGAAAATACGAGTTTTGATACGATTGCCGCCAGTGGCATCCACTCTGCCATGCCTCATGCGATCCCGACCGACCGGGCACCAAAAGATGGGGATTTTCTCACGATGGATTTTGGATGTAAAGTCAACGGTTACTGTTCGGATATGACGCGTACGGTCGTGATCGGCCATGCGTCCAAAGAGCAAAAGGACATTTATGATATCGTTCTCCGGGCACAGGAGGCGGCGTTTTCGGTTATCCGGCCGGGAGTACGGGGATGTGAGGTGGATGAGGCCGCGAGGAACGTGATTTCCGATGCCGGTTACGGTGACTGCTTCGGTCACGGACTTGGACACAGTGTCGGCCTGATGATCCACGAGAGGCCTTGTTTTTCGGCGAAAGACGAGTCGGTCTTGCAGCCGGGGATGGTCATCACGGTGGAGCCGGGCATATATATCGAAGGTGCTTACGGTGTCCGCATTGAAGATCTCGTCGTCATCACGGAGGATGGCTGCAGGAATCTGACACATGCGCCAAAAGAGTGGAAGGAAATTGCGAACATAGTATAAAACGGCAGGATTTCGTGCATGTTATTTGCAAGACAGAGTCGTTTTGCGCACAGCACGATGCAGGTAAAAAGCAATCGATGAGTGATAGGTGAATGGAATGGAGTTTGGCAGGAACACTGTGAAGTGACTCTGGGTTCACCTGAGGAAATGAGGAGGATTATGGAACGACCTGGAATTTGTATCCCGATCACCGATGTGACGCGGGATGGTATAATCGGGCGGGCGAGGTCATTTGCCGGCCTGAACGCGGATATGGTGGAGTGGCGGCTGGATTTTTTTGCCGGGTATGAAAAGGAAGTTGTCAGCGTGGCACAGGAGCTGAGGCGCATACTGGAGGGGAAAAAGCTGATCGTCACGCTCCGTACTGCGCAGGAAGGCGGGGAGGTAAACGGCAGCCGTTTTGATTACCGCGCGCTTTTGACGGAACTGGCGGCGAGCGGCGCCCCGCATTTTGTCGACGTCGAGATCCGGCGAGGCCGTGACACGATGGAAGAAATAAGAAGTGCTGCGCAAGGGGCGGGAACAAAGGTGATCGGTTCGTATCACGATTTTGAGAAAACGCCGACCCGCGAACAGATCGTTTCCATTTTGACGGAGGCGAAAGAACTCGGGGCACATATCGGGAAACTTGCCTGCATGCCGTCACTAGAAGAGGAACAGGGCAGGCGTGATGTGGAGACGCTTTTGGCCGCCACTGAGCGGATGAAGACAATATATCCCGATTTTCCACTGATCACGATGAGTATGGGCGAGATCGGTAAGGACAGCAGGCGCTATGGCGGCCTGTATGGTTCGGAGGTGTCGTTTGCGTGCGTCGGAACGGCGTCGGCTCCGGGACAGATGGAGTTAGAAGAACTGAACGGGGTTTTTGACCGCATTTACTGCGGACACAAGCACATTTCGCTCATCGGTTTTATGGGCGTGGGAAAATCGACCGTTTCACGCGAACTGCACCGCATAACAGGTAAGCCGGAGATCGACACGGATGCGCGCATCGTGCAGAACGAAGGATGCCCGATTTCCCAGATTTTCGAGGAAAAAGGAGAGCCGTACTTTCGCCGGCTCGAGACGGATCTGATCGACGAACTCGGCAGCCTGCCTCCGAGTATCATTTCGTGCGGCGGCGGGATGGCGATGCGGGACCTGAATGTGAAAAAACTGCGTGCGTTAGGGGAGATCGTACTTCTTACGGCAGAGCCGTCAACCATTTATGACAGGGTAAAAAACAGCACGAACCGTCCGCTCCTCAACGGGAACATGAATGTTTCCTATATTGAGGAACTGATGGAGAAACGCCGGCCCTTTTATGAAAAAGCGGCTACGCTCACTGTTTCGACTGATGGCAGGAGCGTCCAGGAGATCGCGCGGGAAATCGTGTCGAAAGTCAATGAAAAATAAGAGAGGTAACATGTCATATGGAGCTTGTGGAACATCTTTTATCACAGATCGTATCTTGGTCGATCCTGTTATTTGAATTTATCGGAGTCGGCATTCTTATATGGACAGGCTTAAAGGGATTTTGCTGTTATATCAAGGGAAACCCGGAAACGAAACTGATCCTGGCAAAGGGGATGGCTACCGGACTGGAGTTTAAGCTTGGCAGTGAAATTCTGCGTACGGTTGTCGTGCGCGAATGGTTCGAGGTCGGTTTTGTCGCTGGGATCATTGCGATACGGGCCTTTTTGGCCATTCTGATCCGATGGGAGATCAATCAGGAGGAGAAAAAGGAGCAGCAGGAAGACAAAAAGTAAATATTACATCGTAAATTTTACTTGAAAATTCTTCCTAAATATAATAAAATAGTAAATAGGCATGTTATGAACATTTTATTTAGAAAGTAGGAGGAACGGAACATGATTTCAGCAGGTGATTTCAAAAACGGACTGACGATTGAAATTGATGGAACGGTTTATCAGATTATTGAATTTCAGCATGTAAAGCCAGGAAAAGGAGCGGCTTTTGTTCGTACAAAATTGAAAAACGTAGTGGATGGCGGTGTCGTAGAGAAAACATTCCGCCCGACTGAAAAGTATCCGCAGGCACATATTGACAAGAAGGAAATGCAGTTTTTGTATGCCGAAGGTGATATGTATAACTTCATGGATATGGAGACGTATGACCAGATTGCCCTGCCGGATGAATCGATCGGCGACGCTATGAAGTTTGTCAAAGAAAATGATATGGTAAAGATGGTTTCTTACAAGGGGAACATTTTCTCTGTGGAGCCGCCGATGTTCGCGGAATTAGAAGTCACAGAGACGGAGCCGGGAGTCAAAGGTGATACGGCGACGAACGTGACGAAGCCGGCGACTGTGGAGACGGGTGCACAGGTAAACGTGCCGATTTTTGTCAATCAGGGTGATGTGATCCAGATCGATACGCGTACGGGCGAGTATCTGAAACGTATTTAATGATCGTTTCTGCATATGGCTGGCGGTTTCTATCGAGAGGCGATCGCACCGGGCGGCGTATGATATAGTAGTTTAAATTTAGATTTGTTTTTCAAGAGGGTCTATTCATAGACTCTCTTGATTTGGTTTTAGGGAAAAAATATCCTAAACTACTACAAGTAGTTTTAAAAACTAAATTGATTTCAATCTTTTTTGGAGGAGATGGAATGGCTGTTAATATTATAGGTACAGGGAGCTATGTACCAAAGAATGTGGCAGATAATCAGCTTTTGTCTACGATCGTCGATACGGATGACGAGTGGATCAGACAGCGTACCGGTATCAAAGAGAGGCATCTGTCGAGCGGAAGCAAGGAGGGAACTTCGTTTATGGCGATCGAGGCGGCGAAGGCGGCGCTCGAGCACGCGGATGTTTCGGCAGAAGAGATGGATCTGATCATTGTGGCGACGGCGTCCGCGGATACGTATGTTCCGAGTACGGCCTGCCAGGTGCAGGGGGAACTCGGCGCGATCCGGGCGACCTGTTTTGATCTGAATGCCGCGTGTTCCGGCTTTCTCTTTGCCCTCAATACGGCGGATGCCTATCTGGAGACGGGGATGGCCAAAACAGCGCTGATCATCGGAGCGGAAACGCTGTCGCGTGAAGTGGACTGGTCAGACCGCAGTACGTGTATCCTGTTTGGTGACGGGGCCGGAGCTGCCGTTCTTCGGAGAGAAGAAGGAGAAGGCGGTATTCTCGCCAGCGTGACCGGGTCGGATGGGAGCCAGGGAGATGTGCTGACCTGCAAAGGGCGGGGCATCCAGAATCCATTTTACAAGAGCCGGCGCAAAAAAGATTACATTCAGATGAACGGCCAGTCCGTATTTCGTTTCGCCGTTTCGACGGTGCCGAAGTACATAAAACGAGTATTGAAAGAAACGGGCCTGGAGCCGGATGACATCAAATACTATATCCTGCACCAGGCAAACCGGAGGATATTGGAATCGATCGCGAAGAGGCTTGGCGTCGATATGGAGAAGATCCCGATGAACCTTGACCATTACGGAAATACTTCGTCGGCGAGCATCCCGATCCTTTTGGACGAGGTGAACCGAAATGATCTTTTGGAACCGGGGGATAAGATCGTGCTGTCCGGGTTCGGCGGCGGCCTGACATGGGGGGCGACCCTGGTCGAGTGGAGGTAACGGATGAAACGCCATGTGGTCAGGATGAGTTTGAAGATTGGAATGGTACTAAGAAGAGCGTTATTTGTCGAGTGGAGGTAACGGATGAAACGGGTTTTAATTCAGGGTGCGATAGAGAGTGAAGTGAGTTACTATCTGGAACAATCGTGTTTCCGGGACGTTGTTGCGGTAGAAAGAAACGGATTTCTATTTTATGAGGCGCAGACAGATGGTTTGGAAGTGATCGTACAGTTGACGAAGATGGGCATGGTCCACGCGGCGATGGCGACGATGACGGCGATCTATGAGTTCCGGCCGGATATCATCGTAAACCAGGGAACGGCGGGGGCCCAGGTCGAAGCACTGTCGAGTGGTGATATGGTGATCGGGCAGCGGGCGGTCAATGTGCACTCGATCGAGATGCCAAAGCGCGGGTACGGCGAGGGCATAGCGCCAGTGGACTGGAGAGGGATGGCGACCGAGTACTTAGAGGCGGACAAAGAACTGGTGCGCCTGTTTGCGGAAGGCATCGGAGAACACACAAGGACAGGAACCGTGATAGTTGGTACACTAGGCAGCGGCGATCTGTTCAGCAAGGAAAAAGACCGAATCATGTGGCTGCACGAAACGTTTGGAAATGTGAGCGAGGACATGGAGTCGTTCGCGGTCTACGCGGCGTGCCGGGAATGCCGGATCCCATGTGTGTCGATACGCGTCATTTCCAATAATGAACTGTTAGATGAGGATTATGATAAGGATACAGCGATCGAGTTACAGCGGGTGATCTGGGAAACGCTGATGTCGGCAGCCGGATCGGAATGGTAATGAAGACTTGATTAGAGGAGGTACAGGATGAAAGAGATCAGAGTAGAAATGGGCGCGGACGTACCATTTCACAATAATGTGGATTACTGTGTGGGGACGGGGCGCATGGGACTGGCGCTTCATAAGGAGTATTTGGACCAGCTGGCTCTCGTGCAGAAGACGATCGGCTTTTCTTACATACGCGGGCACGGCCTGTTTTGTGATGATATGGCAATCTATCATGAGTACGAAGAGGATGGCGTGAGGAAAGCCGAGTACAATTTTACCTATTTAGACCGGGTGTTCGACAGCTATTTGGATTTGGGGATCCGTCCCTTTTTAGAACTCGGTTTCATGCCGGACAAAATGGCTTCCGGGACACAGACCCAGTTTTACTGGAAAGGGAACGTGACGCCGCCGAAAGAATATGACTGGTGGTGCCATCTCGTTCAGGCGACGCTGCGCCATCTGATGGCGAGATACGGGGAGGACGAAGTTCTTTCCTGGCCGATCGAGGTGTGGAATGAGCCGAACCTTACCGGTTTTTGGGAACACGCGGATATGGAGGAATATTTTAAATTATATGAGCGGACGGCGTACGCGGTAAAAGAAGTACATGAGGATCTTCAGGTGGGCGGACCGGCGATCTGCGGCGGCAGCGACGAAAAGTGGATGAAAGGTTTCCTCACACATTGTCGGGAAAAGAAACTGCCGCTTGATTTTATCTCGCGTCATCACTATACGATCGAACTGCCAAAACCGGACGGGCATTACGGATATACTGAACTGTACAAGTCTGAGTACGCGTTCAGCACGCTGCGGGACTGCCGGAAGATCATAGAGTCATATGAGGAATTTAAGAATCTTCCTTTTTACATTACGGAGTTTAACAGCGCGTATATTCCAAACGCGCCGATACACGATACCAACGAGAATGCGGCCTATCTCGCGAGGATGCTCTCGGAGATCGGCGACTACTGTACGGGTTATTCGTACTGGACATTTGGTGACGTGTTTGAGGAGCAGGGCGTTCCGTTTACGCCGTTTCACGGAGGGTTTGGCCTGGTAGCAAACGGCGGTATCACCAAACCGACTTTTTGGACGTTCGCGTTTTTTAAGAAATTAAAGGGAAGATGCCTGTACCGCGATGAGCATGTCGTCGTTGTGCAGAAGGATGATGGCACGATCTGCGGCGTGGCATGGAATCTGTGCCGTGAGACCGGATGTGAAGAATGGGAGTGTAAGCTGTGCCTTCCGGTGGATCAGGCGGAGTACTGCTGTGTGAAAAAGACCGTGGACGAGATGGTGTGTAACCCGCTCAAAGCATGGCATGATCTGGGCGAGCCGGCGAATCCGGGCAGGGAGCAGATCGAACTGATCAGCGAGGCGGCGAAACCGCTCGTAACGACGGAGCATCTTGTCCCAGCGGATGGTACATTGGATATCACGCTTTCGGCAGGGAAAAACGGGGTCGTGTATTTTGAGATTTCGGAGGCTGTGATCAAGAGCGACCGTGGATTTGTGTATGGGCGTACGGAGTGAGAGCGTCAGGGAGTTAGGATAATTTGTGAATGAGATAAGTGCGGTACCGTTCATTTTTAATAAATGGACGGTATCGCGTACTGGAAACTAATTATCAAAAAATAAATGTTCAGAAATATATACCCAAAGTCAAAAAAAGATGTTATAATATGTATACTGAATGAAGGTTAGAAAATATGGGAAAACTACGATTCAGAAAAGTTACGAGAGATGTTGAAAATACTACATTTAGTTGCGGGGTCTCTTCTATAGACCAATATGTAAAAGATTCTTATTATCCGCTTCTTACGCAACATGCTTATACATATAGTATTGTGTCAGGGGATATCGTCCTTGGATATTATCAGGTATTATTTCGAGAAATTCAGTTAGATGATTTTCCAG
>CAJTTQ010000008.1:14523-27488 GCA_910579145.1 uncultured Eubacterium sp. | reverse complement strand
AAGTAAAAGCAGATACAATATCAGCTGTTCATATTAGGTATATTGCTGTTGATAAAAGGTATCAAAAACATAAAATCGGAACAAGTACATTAAAAACTATTATCAAAGATGTTCAGGAATTAACAAATCGTTGGCCTGTTAGAGTGATTACAATTGATGCGCGAATTGAACTTATACAATGGTATGAAGAAGAAGGATTTGTAAAGATGGAAACTAATACTCCAGGACAGGATGGTATGACAGTAAGGATGTATTTTGATTGTCATAGATTCACAGAGGACTTGGAGCAGTATATTAATGATATGATTTGAAGCTGATAAATGTGATAGATGTGAGGTGTATGAATATGATAAATCAAATGATAGGAACAATTAAATTATCAGGACAGGATGCAAGAACTTTTGCTATGTCGTTATATAGACCAATTCCCGAGGAGGTTATTCGGCGAAACAGCTATTTAGATGAAATAAATAAGAACATTACGATTACTAGAGAAGAAGATGGGTTTCAGGCAGATATAGCAGATTTAGATTTATCTTTTCTTGAAAAACAAGTTGAAGTTTCAAGAGTAAAAATTAAGGCAACCTTGAGGATTAGTGCAGATAGTAATGTTTATATTAATGATAATATGGTTTCATATAATACTGGAGTTGTAACGAGAACTGTAAGTCAATATAGTAGATCCTCAGCAAATGAATATTTTGTTTGGGCTGCATAGGAGAGAATAGAGCGTATGGAAAGTGCATTTCAATTTACAAATCCATCTTTGATAAAACTTGAATTTGAGATAAATGATAGATTTGATGTAAAAAAAGATGAGGAAATAGAATTAAATATAAATATGTCAGTAAATGTCAACAAAAATCCGAGTGCAAATGAAGCGCATGTCGAACTTATATTTGCGAGTGGTGAAATTGGGGAAACTGCCCCATTTTATATATGTGCTATTGAGGCAGCACATTTTAGATGGGATGACAGTTTGGAAGACGGGTTTGTTGATGAATTATTGCATCAAAATGCACCATCGTTATTGCTGGCGTATTTACGACCTATTGTTGCACAAATAACTATGGCTTCTCCATATGATGCGTACAATATTCCGTTTATTAATTTTACTCAGATGGAAAAAGATTAAGGATAACGGTGTTATATAAAGAGCATGGATTATTTGGAGCATATAAGCAGATCAGGAGGTGCGGTTACAATGTGTGCAGTAGCAGATGCGTTAAGGACAGAGGGGCGTTTGGAAGGTCATCGTGAAGGTGTATTGGAAGGTCGCCTGGAGGGAAAAATTGAATTACTGCTGGAAATGAACTTTACTGTTACAGAGATTGCGGATCGGCTTGGCATATCCGTGGAAAAAACAGAAGAAATAGCGGCGGGAATGTCAGAGCAGAGCTAATTGTATGCGCAATATAATATTTTACCAGGCACACCTTATTCATCTTAGAACAGTTGGATAAGGTGTGCCTTTTATGTTCTATGATATGTGAAAAAGGATTGAAAAATAAGATATGCGGAAAAAATTTTTCTCTCATGAAATATTTTTGGAACAAAAATTGTCTAATATATGAAAGATCAGAAAACAAGCAGAGTTTGATCATACTGAGATGTTTCAGCGAGGGGGTGAAAATGTGAATGAACCTACGGATTCGAAAAAAACTCATCACGCAGATTCTCGCAAGGCGCCGCCTGCGGCACTTTGCTCTATTCACAATGTGAAAAAACTTGTGGTGAGGGCGCAGGAAGGCGATGCCGATGCGTTCGTGCAGTTAGTGGAGCAGTACCGGCAGCAGATGTATAAAATTGCTTTCTGCTATCTGGCGTCCTCAGAGGATGTCGCGGACGCGATACAGGATACGATACTGACCGCATATGAGAAACTTGGAGATCTGAGGCATCCGCCGTATTTTAAAACATGGCTGATCCGCATCCTCATAAACCGGTGCAAAGATTACCTCAACCAGCGGGCGCGGGAAATCACGCTGGAAACGGTGCCGGACCGGGAAGTCAGGGATCAGGTACTGGAGCGGATCATATGCCGGGAGATGCTAGCGGAACTTGATGCAAAATACAGGGATGTATTGATCCTGCACTACGTCGAGGGATTTCGCGCGAGGGAGATCGCTGAAATATTAGATGTCAAACTCGGGACGGTACTGACGCGGCTGAGCAGGGGGCGGGAGCGCATGAAGGAGATCTATGAGTTAAACCAGACAGAAGGGAAGGTGGATTATGATGAAAGACCAGGAAATCAGGAATGTATTTAAAGGGGAATGGGAGATACCGGCTGATGTCGAGGCGAAGATGAAGGAGGCGTACGGGTGGATCGGGGCCAAACACGAGACGTTACAGGACGCAGGAGGGAAAAAGGGCTGCCAGCACCAGAGAAGACGGTATCTGAAAGCGGCGTCGCTGGTGGCAGCAGTACTGCTGATCGGGACGACAGCCGCAGCTGCGGCCGGTTTTGATTTTTCGCTGTTGCAGCAGGTATTTAACAAAAATGCCGGACTCGTAAAACAGTCTTCGACGAAGCCGGAAGTAGCGGTGCAGAACGAGGGGTACGATCATCTGGAAATAGAAGTGGAGGGCATATCGGGAACGGCGGAAGTGACGTATGTCATGCTCCATGTCAAGAGAACAGATGGCCATACGTTTAGAAAGGGCGCGAAGTTCACGTTTGAAGACTGTTCACTGAATAGCGAGGAAGATCGATGGGACACAGAGGGCATCCAGTCCTGGGGCAATTCTGGCCAATTTGTGGTGACAGAAAACGAGGGAACATCCGAACTTCGTATGGCGCTGGTGTGCGTGCATCAGAGGATGGCGAACGACCGCTGTGATAACCGTCTGGGAGAACGGTATACACTCGACCTCGGAAATTTAAAGGAACTGCCAGAGGGGGAGGGAGAGGGAACGGCTGTAGCCAAAGGAAAGACAAAACTGTCATTCGTACTGGATTACGAACAGGCAAAAACGAGAAATAAGAAAACAAACATCGCGCTTTCGTTCCCTAAGTGTGGCAAAAAGGGAAAATACGAATCGGTAGGAAAACTGAAAGAGGTGATCGTCACGCCGTACTACATTAAATATGTGACGGAAGAAAAGGCACTTCTTTCGACGGACGCCTATGAGGAAAAAGACGTTTGGCAGCAGGTTTATGTAGAGATGGACGACGGCAGTAAAATGGGATTTGAGACAGAAGAGGAATTAGATGATTATATCATGTCAGATTCCAAAGGAGAATCCCATTTGAGTTATTATGCGGACGGCGTCTTTGTCAACAGTAAAGCAGGACTTCGGATGGAACACATTATGGGATTCCCCAAACTCATCGACGTAGACCATGTCAAGGCCGTGTATTTGGGGAAAACAAAGGTGGAACTGGACTGACTGACCCGTGCAGCCGGACCGTAAAGGTCGCGCCGCCGTCTGGCGTATCGCTGACATGGATGCTCCCGCGGTGGGCGGTCATGATCTCCTTTGCGATACAGAGGCCGAGGCCGAAATGTTCTTTTCCCGAGCGGGAGGAGTCAATGCGGTAAAAGCGGTCGAAAATATGCTCTTTCTCGCTGTCCGGGATACCGGCTCCGTTGTCGGAAACTTGAAAGTCATAGATACCGTTTTGGAAGCGGAGCGAAAGTTTCACATAACCGCCCGCCGAGCCGTAACTGACTGCATTTGAAAGTAAGATACCGAGTACCTGCGAAATGCGGTCAGGATCGCAGGTGCAGGCGGGGAGAGGTCCTTCCGGCAGATCAATGCGCAGCGTCATATCGTGCGCGGCGGCGATCGGTTGGAACGCCTCAAACGAATTTAACAAGATCGTATCAAGATCCACTTCTTTCATATGAAAAGACCATGTGTGATGGTCGGAGCGCGCCAGCGTCAGAAGATCCGTTACCAGGCGTGACATCCGGCGGCTCTCGGTCTCGATCGTATGGAGGAAGTGGCTTTGTTTCTCCGACAGGGAATTCTCCGTCGTCGTATTTTCCAATGAGGTAATTTTTGTCGGAGAAATGTCCGACGAAGCGTGCTCCGTTGGAAAGTGTCCCTTTGCAGAGCGATCCGTATTCTGGCTGCACTGGATAGCGGAGAGGCACGACAAAATAACGGCGAGCGGCGTCTGCAGCTCGTGGGAGGCCGCAGAGATAAAAGCCGCCTGCTGTTCCTGTGATTTCCGGATCGGCAGCAGCAGCCGTTTCGTGTAATACCATGAAAAGATGGACAGGAGCAGAATGCCGACTACATTGATACAGAGAAAACGGATGCGGGTCGTCGTCAGCTGTCTGGACAGGACTTCCGTGGAGTACAAAATGACCGCGGTAAGATCGCCGGCGTTCCGCCGTATGCGGACAAGGCAGGCGTAATAGTCCGCCCCTCCCTTTGACGTGTATGAAAATTCCCTATGCGGGGAGGAATACGGATTTTCATAGGGGGCGCCGGGGATCGTATCATCCTGCTTTTCCATGATCTCCGCCATCAGGGCCAGAGTGTCCTCCGATAGAGTGGCGGACGTATACGAAAGAGGCACGTCGTTGTCGTAAACGGCGATCTGGTATGTTCCATTTTCACTCACTTTCGCCAGCCATTCCTGCGAAATGGTAGTCTGCTGTTCGAAATTAGACACGAGCGTATTCATTTTCCCTGAAAAGGACAAAAAGCTGTTTTTTTCCAGCGCCTGTTCTGACATATACAGGCAGATGACGGACATGACGACCAGAATAAGCGACGCGATGCCCGTAAAGAGAAATGTCAGGTGTTTATGGATTTTTTTGTACATCGGGGTCCTCCAGCTGGTATCCGACGCCGCGCACGGTTTTAATCTTTACCCGGGAGTTTACCCCCTCCAGCCGGCGTCTTATAAAATACATGTAATTGTCCAGGTTTCCCTCTTCCACTTCCGCGTCCGGCCCCCATACTTTCGTGAGAAGCGTCAGGCGCGGCAGCGTCTGGGAGTGGTTTTGCAGGAGAAATTCCAAAAGCGCGCCCTCTTTTTTCGAGAGCGTACAGTGGCCGCCCGGGGCGGTCAGGAGATTTTCCGCGCCGGAGTAGGTCAGGTCGCCGTAGCGATGGAGCAGGTCGTCCTGTTTCCAGTTTCTGGGCCGCCGGCTCAGGCAGTGGATCCGCGCCTCCAGTTCCGCAAACGCGAACGGTTTCACGAGGTAATCATCGGCGCCGGCTTCCAACCCCGTCACCTTTTCTTCCAATTCCCCGAGCGCCGTCAGGAAAATGACGGGAGTGCAATCGTTTCTGGCGCGCATGTTCTTTAAAATAGTCAGCCCGTCCGTGTGCGGCAACATCCGGTCCAGTAAGACCAGATCGTAGATCTTTTGTTCTAGATAATAAAACGCGTCTTCCCCGTCCTGGCATATATCGACCACATATCCGGCCTCCTGCAGCTGATAGGAGAGGGAATCGCAAAGTCCCGGGTCGTCTTCGATCAGTAAGATTCGCATGATCATATCCTCCATTCGTTTCCTATTAAAAAGTATAACATAAAAATCTTTAAATTATCTCTAAAAATTTTTTCTCCCTTTTAGAGGATAGTTAGAGGAACCCGTGTTATATTGTTACCTGTGAAGTGCAAAAAGCACGGAAAAACTCTACACTTATAATTAGAAGGGAGAAGAAAAAGATGAGAAAACATAAAAAAAGAAGATCATGGATGGCGGGCGTCCTGGCCCTGATCCTAATGCTCCTGACGGCAGGCTGTGCGGCGCCGGACGGAACGGACGCCGGGTCACCGGGGAAAAGCGGCGACGGAGCGGCGGGCGGCAACGTGGAAAACACGTCGCAGGCGAAAGGAAGATATATCGAGACGCAGCTGGAAACGCCTAAGGACTTTACCGGATCAGGCACGATGCGGCGCCTGTCGGACGGAAGCCTCGTGATCGTGGACACTTACAACGGTATGAAAAGTATTTCCAAAGATAATGGCAAGTCATGGAAGACAAAAGAGATCAAAGAGATGAAAAAACTGCTGAACGGCGTGGAGGCCGAGATCACGAGCGCGGCAGTGGCTGCGGACGGCGCCGTCTTTTTTTCCTATATTTTATGGGAAAAGAAAGTAGAAGGAAAAACGTATCCGGAAAAGTATGTCTATCAGAAGCCGGATGGGACGACCACGGAATTTGAACTCGGGATCGAAAAATACCACGCCAGTCTGACGAGCAGCGTATTTTCCCCAGACGGAAGGCTGTTTGCCGCGACGAACTCTTCCAAGGTATATGAAATTGATTACAAGAAAAAAACATGTAAAGAAATTTTTTCTTTGGAGTCAGAGGGAGAAGCTGCGTTTGGCTTTAATGGCGGGACGCTCCTGGCGACGGATGGCAGAAAGGTTTATTTCTATGATATGAAGAGCGGCGAGATGAAGGCGGATGACGAGACGCTCAATGATTATGTGGCAAAGCAGACTGAAAAACGGTTCGGCACGGTGATCTGCGGCGCGAAAAATGGCACAGATGACCAGACCGTATATATCGCCGGCTGCGAGGGAATTGCAGGCCATGCCGTCGGCGGCAGCGTCATGGAACGGCTGGCGGACAGCGCGATCACCAGTCTGGGGGATCCGTCAAAGCCGCCGGTGGAAATGCTGCAGAACGAGGACGGTTCCTTTCTCATTCTTTACCGGGACGGGGAGCTCGATTCCTATGTTTACGATGCGGAGGCGTCGGTCGTGCCGGAACAGCAGGTCACGATCTACGGCTTGTATGACAATGAAACGGTGCGGCAGGCGATCAGTATGTTCCGCAAAAAAAATAAGGAAGTATTTGTCCGCTTTGAAGTCGGCGTGAGCGGTGAGAACGGCGTGACCGAGAGCGACGCCATCAAAAACCTGAATACGAAGCTGCTGGCGGGAGACGGGCCGGATCTGATCCTTCTGGACGGCATGCCGATGGATTCCTACGAGGAAAAAGGAATGCTTGCGGACTGCAGCGATTTCGTACAGGAATTGGAAAGCAAGGAACATTTTTTTGACAGCATCGCGAAAGGCTTTCAGAGCGACCAGGGGTTATTTGCCATCCCGTTCCGCATCCAGATACCGCTGTTGATCGGAAAAAGTTCCACGATTTCGGGCGTAACGGACCTGGCGTCGCTGGCCGATATGGCCGAGAAACAGGCGGGACAGTCCGGCGTCACGGAAACGGTGCTGGGAACGTATACGGCCGAGGAATTACTGGAAAAAATGTATCTTTTGTCGGCGGATGCCTGGTTAAGCGAAGAAAAAACGATAGACCGGGAAAAACTGAAAGAATTCCTCACGCAGGCAAAGCGCCTGTATGACGCGGATCAGAAAAATCTGGACTCGGGAGAAAAAAAGCGTCATGAGGAAAATATCGAGGATTACAAAAAGTATTACAAAGACGAGAAAAAGGTAACGCAGATGATGCAGAGCGTCTCCAACGTGTTTGAGCAGTTGAGGAAAACGCAGGTTGTCACTGCCGGTTATCTCACGTCGATGATGGATTTTCAGCAAGTTACATCAGTGAATAATAAGTTTGGCGGCCAGACATTTCAGGCGTGGGACGGTCAGTGCAAGGATGTGTTCTGTCCGACTGGGACGGTCGGGATCGCGGCAACGTCTAAAAATACGGAACTGGCGAAGGAATTTGTCCGCGTTCTTCTGGGGAAGGACGTACAGGCAAAGGATCTGTCAGACGGATTCCCGGTGAACGCGGATGCGTTCAAGGAGTTTACGACCAATCCGTCTCCGGATTCTACGATAGGGACGAGTGCAGAGGATAAAGACGGAAATACCGTGGAGCTGGATATATCATGGCCGGGACAGACAGAGATCGATCAACTGAAAAAGCTCATCGAGTCACGGAAGACGCCGGTCATGGCGCAAAACGAATGGAGGAACGAGGTAGTTTCCATCGGGGCAAAAGCCCTTACCGGAGAAAAAGGGGTTGAGGAAAGTGTGGAAGAGATCGTCCAGAAAATTTCGCTCCATCTGCAGGAGTAATGTGCGGTTTTTGTTCCTGCTGCCGAGTCTGGCGGGCGTGTTTATTTTCGTGCTCATCCCGTTTGCCGATGTGGGAAAGCGCTCGTTCCAGACGGCCGTGACGCAGCAGTTCTGCGGCGTCGACAATTACCGCACGATCTTTTCAAATCAGGCGTTCTTACTGGCCGTGAAAAATACGCTGCGGTTTGTGGGAATCGGACTGCCGCTGTTAGTCGTATTGTCGCTTCTCCTCTCGCTGGCGATCAACCGGCTGAAATGGGTACAGGGCCTGAAGTCGGCCTACCTCTTTCCGATGGCGGTGCCGACGGCGACGGTCGTGCTCATATGGAAGATGCTGTTCCACAAAAACGGGCTGATCAATGAGGGGCTCGGCCTGTTCGGGCTGGCGCCCGTCGACTGGCTCGGAACGGGGGCGTCGTTCTGGGTACTGATCATGAGTTATGTGTGGAAGAACCTGGGATATACGATCGTGCTCTGGCTGGCCGGACTCCACGGCGTTCCTGAGGAATTAAAGGAGGCGGCGAGGACCGACGGAGCCTCTGAGCTGAAATGCTTTTTCTACGTGGTGCTGCCCGGCCTGAAGCCAATCCTGTATACGATCACCATATTATCCTTCCTCAATTCCTTTAAGGTGTTCCGGGAAGCGTATCTGGTGGCGGGGGCGTATCCGCAGCAGCAGATGTATCTGCTCCAGCATCTGTTTAACAACTGGTTTACCAATCTGGAGATTGACAAAATGGCTGCTGCTGCCGTCTGCATCACGATCGTATTCGTTTTGTTCGTTCTGGTATTGCAGCATTTGTGGGAAGAAAAGTGAGGTGTGACTGTTGAAGAAATGTTTTGTGACAGTGGTCGTGTTCTGTCTGGCAGCGCTTGTCTGCGCGCCGGTCGTACTCGTACTTTTTGGCTCGCTCAAGAGCGGAAATGAACTGGCGGACAGTCTGCGGCCGGTATTATCGGGCGCGGAGGGGAGCGGGGGGATCCAATGGACATTGTTGCCCTGCTATCCCACGATTTCCCATTTTTCGAAACTGTTGTTTCGGATGCCCGAGTTTTTCACGGTGTTTTGGAATTCGGTGAAGATCGTGTCGCTCGTTATCGCTGGACAGCTGCTCGTAGCTGTTCCGGCGGCGTGGGCGTTCGCCGTGTACCGTTTTCGGGGGCGCGGAATTTTGTTCACGCTCTATGTGATGCTGATGCTCCTTCCGTTTCAGGTGACGATGCTGCCGTCGTATCTTGTGATGAACGGCATGCACCTGATGGATACACAGGCGTCCGTCATACTGCCGGCCGTGTTTTCGACATTTCCCGTGTTTCTTATTTACCGTGGTTTTACGTCGGTGCCGAAAGAAATGCTGGAGGCGGCGCGCGTGGACGGCGCCGGGGAGTTCCGGATCTTTTGGATGGTGGGGATTCCGCTCGGGTCGCCGGGGATTTTGTCCGCGATCATTTTGGGATTTCTCGATGCCTGGAATATGATGGAACAGCCATTGGCTTTCTTAAAGGATAAAACGCTGTGGCCGCTTTCTCTGTATCTGCCGGAGATCGGGCCTGAGCAGGCGGGGACGGCGCTGGCGGCGTCGGTCGTGACGCTGGTTCCGGCGGTGTTTGTGTTCGCGGCGGGGCAGGATTATCTGGAGAAGGGGATTGTGGCGGCGGGGGTTAAAGGGTGAGAAAAGGCGCGGCAGGGGCCCCAGTGGCATTCCCATTCGGGCCCATCACTTTCGTTGATAAATGCGTAGCGGTACTAAGGCCGCATCGTGCGCGGGGGCGCACGATAGACGCAGCCTAAGGACCGACGCATTTATAATGGGCCCGAATGGGAATGCCACTGGGGCCCCTGCCTGGACTTTTGCCACGGGGGGAGTAGGGGTGGGAGGAAGAGACGGGTGGGGCAAGGGAGGAGGATGAGGTGCGAGAGTTTTGGGTAGGGGGAAATGGGTTTGTGTTTTATTATAATTTGTAGGTTTTGACATGATAGGAAGGATTGGTGGATGATGAGTCGTATGGAGATTGGGAAGAGAAGGAAGAAAGCGGTTCGGGTGTTTTTAGGGTTTTTGGGTGTTATGGGAGTTTGTACGGGGGTTTCGAGGGGGATTTATGCGTATCAGATGCCGCAGGTGGAGACGGGACGGGCGGCGGGGAAGAGTATTTCCCATGAGGTTAGTGTTTCGGGGGTGGTTGAGGCGGCCAGGGAGAGGGACGTTGTTGTGGCGGAAGGTGTGCGGGTGCAGGAGATTTGTGTGAAAGCGGGGGAGAAGGTGGAGAAGGGGAAGGTTTTGATGCGGGTGGATGTTGCGGATCTCGAGGAGTTGACCCAGGATGTGGGAGAGAAGATTAAGTTGGAGGAGGAGAAGATCGCGGCGGCGGTTGAGAGTAAGAGGGCAGCGGGGCAGACGGCGCAGAAGGCGAGGCAGAGGGCGGAGAGGGAACTTCAGAATGCGCGGGAGGTGCAGGATCAGGCGGTTTCTGATGCGCGGAGCGCGTATGAGCGGGCGAAGGAGAAGTGGGAGGAGTATCCGGCGCGCGGGGATTTTTTGGAAGAGAAGGTTAAAAAGGATGTGGAGTATCAGGTGTATAAGAGGCAGGCGGAGCGGAATGGGGCGACGCAGGAGGACAGGGATACATTTGATATTTACAAGGAGAAGCTTGTTTCGTCTGTGGAGGCGGAGTGGGAAGAGGGAAAGAAGGCGCTCAGAGAGGATCTGGAGCAGAAGAGGGCGGCGCTCTCTACGGCGAAGGCGGATCGGAAGAGTGCGGTTCTGCAGGCAAAACGGGCGGTCGGGGAGGCCGGGGATACGGAACCGGTTGACGAGAGCGCGCAGTTGGAAGGAAAAAATGCGATTGAACAATTGCGGAAGCAGAGGGAAGGGTTTCAAAAGCTGTTGGATAGCAAGGGGAAGGTCGTCAGTGAGACGGACGGTTATGTTACCGAGTGCTGTGTGAAGGCGGGCGACCGGACAGCGGACAGCGCGGCGATCCTTCTGGCGGACGGGTCACGCGGCTGGAATTTCCGCGCGGTGCTCACGGAGGAGCAGACGCAGCTTTTGTCTACCGGGGATACGGTGACGCTCACTTTTCAGAATGGGAAGGTGAAGGAAGAGGACTGTGTCATTTCGGCGATCCGGCCGACGGAGGACGGCACGTATGAAGCTGTTGCCACGGCATCGGGAAAGGATCATTTTTTGGGGGAAACGGGGTCGCTCGAGAGGACGGACAAATCGCGGCAGTTTTCGTGCTGTGTTCCGCTTTCCGCGCTCTATTCAGACAATAACAAGGATTATGTCCTTTTGATGCGGGAAGTGGATACGATTCTGGGGACCGAGTGGAGCGTGGTCAAGAAGGAAGTGACCGTTTTGGATCAAAATGAGAGCGACGCCGCATTGGAGGATGGTTCCCTGCAGGAAGAGGACGAGATCGTCGTATTTGCCAGTAAGGCGGTAGCGCCGGGCGATAAAGTCCGTTTGGTGGAATCGGGGGAGGATACGGATGATGAGGAATGACAGGATGAGGAATAAGAGGATCAATAAGCGGGTGGGAAAAAAGAAAGTAGTCGTATTTTTTCTGCTGGCGGTGAGTGTCGTCGTCGCCGGGTTGTGCATCTTTTATGTTATTGCCGGCCGTCCGCATATAGAGAAGGTAAAGCTTACGACGCCTGTCGTATATGACAAGAGGCTGCAGCAGTGTATGGGCAAACTGCCGGCGGAGGGACTGGACGCCGTCGTTTGGATCGAACACGAGTCCGAGACCGTGACGAATGCGGAATATAACCGCAGTACCGAGGTGAGGACGCTGGGAGTCGCCGGGGATGCGTCCATCCTGTTTCCGGGCGCGAACCGGCTCGCGTTTTCGGCGACGGGGTATTGTATATTGGGGGAAGATACGGCGTGGCGGCTGTTCGGAAGTACGAAAGCGATCGGCAGGAGCGTAGAGATCTGCGGGGAGAGTTACTATGTCGCCGGAATTGAATATCAGGAAAAAGAACTGTGCGTCTATGGTCTGACGCCCGGCCGGGATGAGGAAGTGACGGATCTGGCCGTCCGCTCGGAGAGCCGCGCGCAGATGGAAGTGGATAAGCGCAGGATGGAGCGCTGGATCGGCTTATAACGTGAAAGAAATCTGGCCGTGCGAAATTTGTCGAAAAAGTGAAAAAAAGTGCACGTTGACAGGAACTAAAGCCTATTGTACAGCGGAAATATGTGTTATATAATTTCCCCTGAGGTGAAACGGAATGAACCAAAGGGGAGTCCAACTAGGTGATCTTGTACGTGAAATGAGAAAAAGTAAACATTTGACACAGGAGGCTTTGGCTGAGCGCGTCGGGGTTTGTAAGAGGACGATCCGCAATTTCAAATTTTATTCGCTCTGGTACGTGAGCTGGATCTTCCGGTTTTTTCCCTTTTTTATCCGGAAAAAGAGGGGAAATTCAGGGTAGAGAGTATGCTTTTACAGGAGTTGGGGAGTTGTTCGGAGAATGAGATCCGCATTATTTTATCGCTTGTCAGGAGTTTGAGGCGTATCCTGCGGGAGGAAGAGGAGCGGCAGCGTCAGGAAGAGGATCCGCCTGGCCAGTCTGGGAAGATCTGTCGTCCGACATAATATTAGCTGCATTATAGAGGGCATGTCCGCTTAAAACCTAAATAAAGTAAGAGTGATCAATGTTATCTGGGAGGTGTATTCATATGCCATTAAATAATTTAAAAGTGCTGAGAAAAGAAATGATCGTTCATGAAAAAGCTGTCATTGTTTTTCGCTTTATTTATAAGAAAATAGCATATTTTATAGCGGTTTGTTTGTTGACGGAAGAAGATCGTAAAAAGACAGAAGCAGAGTATGCCTTAGTAAGGCTTTGCTTTATGAAAGCAAATAATATTAATGACTTTTTGGACTGTTATGCGAATTCTGTTAAAATAACTGCTGGATTGACTGAGTTGAGAAATTTTCTTGGGGTAGAGTATCAGGAAGATGGTATTGCTTGGAAAAATGGTTTTTT
>CAJTTQ010000008.1:0-14507 GCA_910579145.1 uncultured Eubacterium sp. | reverse complement strand
CTATACCTAGTGCGTCAGAGCAGGATGTTATAATGAGAACAATCTGTAGGCATGAAAATCGTGATCCAAACAAAATATATAGATATTACATGTTTCGTAATGGCAAAGAAAATGGGAAACAAAAACATAGAACGGAATATAATGGGCAATTAGCATCCATACGTTTCCCTGTGCTTTATCCAAGGTTTAGAAATGATAAAACTATAAGTTTTGCATTTACTGACGACAAAGAGGCTGAAAAATCTGAAGAAGAGATATTATGGAACTTTGAACAGAATGAAAGGCGAAAATGAATGGATACTATGGGTGGTTCTTACCTATAGATTGGATATCCAAAAATTATCCAGAAAGATTAAAGAGAGTTTTGGATATTTGAGAAATACCTTTCCGAAAAATGTCAATTGAGAAAACATCCAGATCGTGCTAAAATAGTTGTGTAAGTACAACATAATGTTCCGACACAACGATGTAACAAAAACCAACACTTGCTATTACCAGCAATCACGCACAAAAATAGTGTTAGCCAATAAAGCACGAGGGGATGATCTCTATGAAGACACAGAAACGAAAAAATCTGGCAGCCGTGTCCGTCTGCTTTTTCCTCGCCGCCACCCTGCTATTGCCACAACCCATACAGGCAAAGAAGAAAATGAAACTACGTGACTATCCTACCACTTCCTACAACTGGGGCCTTCGATTAAACAAAGAACATAAAAAACCCGGCGGCTCCGGCCCGGCTGGCTGGAAGCTGCGGAAGGACAACGCCTGGTATGTGGGGAAGCGCTCGAAAAAGGATCCGGTCATCTACCTGACATTTGACTGTGGATACGAGGCCGGCTATACGAAAAAGATCCTGAAAACGCTGAAAAAGAACAACGTAAAAGCCATGTTTTTTGTAACAACCCCCTATATCAAAGAAAATCCCGACATTGTAAAAAAGATGAAAAAACAGGGACATCTGGTGGGAAACCACACGAGCACGCACCCGCGGATGGCGGGGTTAGGCGTAAAAAAGATCCGCAAGGAGATAAAGGAATGCGAGGATACGATGAAGCAGCTGACCGGATACGACATGGATCCGTTTCTCCGTCCGCCCGAAGGGAATTTCAGCATACGGAGTGTAAAAGTAGCGCAGAGTCTCGGCTACGCAACGGTATTTTGGAGCCTCGCGTACTATGATTACGAAGAAAATGACCAGCCGGGGGCGGATTATGTGAAAAAGAAGTTTGAAACCTATCACCACAACGGCATGATCCCGCTCGTCCACGCCTGTTCGAAATCCAATACGGAAGCGCTGGATTCGGTGATCGCTTCCATGAAGGAAAAGGGATACCGATTCGGCCAGCTGGATGAGTGCGTCAAAATCAAAAAGGAAGAGGATGGGGAGCCGCTCACCCCATCCTTGCCGAGCCAGTCAAAAGCCCCAGCTGTTCCACGATCCCCGCGTTGCCGTTGATGGATACCTCGCCGACTTTTTCGCAGATCTTCTCCAGATACTCCAGCTCTTTCAGCTTGTAGAGAGTCTTATTCTCGTCCATGAGCCTGGCCGTGTTGAGCAGGGAGCGGGTGGAAGCCACCTCTTCCCGCCGGGAAATGACATTTGCCTGCGCCTGCTTTTCGGCGACGAGAACGGAATTCATAATGTCACGGATCTCACCGGGCAGTATGATGTCCTTGATGCCGGCAGTCAGGAAGTTCACGCAGAACATTTCTTCCCGCTCTTTCAGCACCGCGTAGATCTCGCCGGAAATGCGCTCTTTTGCCTCCAGAATCTCATCGAGCTTAATATTTCCCACGATTTCCCGGATGGCAAGCTGCACGGCAGAGTAGAGCTGCCCGTTCAGATCGGAGATCGTTTCCACGAACTCCACGGCATCTCGGATCTTATAGAGACAGGTGACATTCATGCGGATGCCAATCTTATCCCTGGTGAGGATTTCCTGCCCGGTGATGTCGAGCTGCTTCTGCCTCATATCAATAATGCGGCAGGTGACTTTGTGGTTGTAATTCCAGAAATGATAGGAGCCTTTGGATAGCTGCCGTTTTAATACATTGTCGTAGTAAAGCAGGCCGGTTTCCCCCTCACTGATCTGGACGTCGGTGTGCAGGTTCGCCGGAATGAGAGAGAGCATCTGTTTTGTGACGTCTTCCCCGATCTCGGTTTCTGTCATGGAGATGATCTTGATCTCGTATTTGTCGAATACGTTCCAGAATGTATACTCTTTTCGTGTCGCGTAAGCGGTCAGTTTCCCGTTGATATAGATGAGACCGACCGAGCCGTCCGGTATCTCGATATGTACGGTGGAATCCGAAAACGCGGGGTCTTTTGCCAGGATCTGATAGGGGACGCCTTTGTAATCAAGAACGCCGTTCATCGTTTCCGTCACGATCTGGTAGCCGGCCATTAAGGGAAGATAGTACTTCCCGGTCAGGAGCATTTTCTGAAAGATTCCGTGTTTCAAAACAAAAGCGGCCTGATTTTCTTTTATGATATATCTCATCTTAACATTCCTCCTCGCATAATAAGCTTTAAAGACAATTTTTTTTTCCATACCCGTATCCCTTCTTCGTCCGGCCGGATGCGGAATGCCGGTTGAGCAGATGTCCGGAGGGAAGGACAGGATGGACGCCTTTTCTTGTCCCACCTGCTGTTCCCCCTTCTCTCCCTGCGGTATCCCCTGCATCCAGGCAGCAGCCGGACTGGCACACCCGCACGTTTTCCGGGAATAAGAAATTCCTCGGGAGACAATGACAGGCCGCCGGAAGTCGGGATAAAGGTATGGATCTGTGCGGAGTCGAACCGCAGACTTTACAAGTCCTGCCGAATTTCTTGTGCACTCTACCAATTGAGTATCCGTCCTTACGGGAGGGATTCGAACCCCCAAAAACACAAATGTGAGGCTGCAAAAGGAGTTACCTCTTGAAGCCGGGTGGAAGGGCTGCCGCCTAAGGATACTCTCCTAAGGATAGTTTCCTAAGGACAGTCTCCCTGGTAAAACAATCTATGATATACCGGACAGTAAGCTGCCGGCACCGCCGGGCAGGAAGTGGCTTCCGATGCCCTGACACAATAAATTATTTTCTCATTTCAGGCCGCTGGCGCGTGGATACCGTATGCGTGATACGCTAACCTTTTACGACACCAACGGTTTTTAATTTGCGGATTGGTGTGACCATATCCTTCTGTTGTTCCATGACTTCATCGATATCTTTGTAGGCAAAGCGGCATTCCTCGGCGACGTCGTTTTTCTTCCGCTTGCCGAGGATGACGCCCTGTTCTTTCAGGTCCACGATCACCTGCTCGACGGAAAATGCCTGTTTCGCGCCGGTGCGGGAATAACTCCGGCCCGCGCCGTGAGAGGACGTACAGAACGATTCTTTGTGGCCCTTTCCCTGCACGACATAGCTGTACGAGCCCATCGCGCCCGGTATGACGGCCAGTTCGCCCTCGCGCACGCGGGTCGCGCCCTTGCGGTGTACCCAGACGTTGGCGTCGTAGTGGTTTTCCAGCGCCGCGTAATTGTGGTGGCAGTTGATCTCGTCCCCGAATTCCGGCCGGTGGCCGGTGTGTTTCAGCACGATCTCCTCGATGATGGAACATGTTTTATCCAGCATACGGGCGCGGTTTTCAAAGGCGTAATCCATCGCCAGGTTCATCCAGTGGATGTAGCGCTGTCCCTCGTCGGAGCGGACAGGCAGGAACGCCAGACGGTATTGCTCCTTGACCTCGCTGTACCACATCTGGTTCAGCTCCCTTGCCTTTTGATGGAAATGGTCGCAGATCTCTTTTCCCAAATGGCGGCTGCCCGAATGGATCATCAGGCAGAGGTATCCGTCCTGATCCTCCTGCAGTTCGATAAAATGGTTGCCGCCCCCGAGGCTTCCCACCTGAAAATAGCCGTCGTCGATCAGTGGAATGAGTTCCGGATCATCGGTATATTTTTCCATTTCCTGTTTGGCGCCGTCGAGTACGTCAGACGGCTGCGGCACTTTGTAGCGCTCCATATTGAGCGGGATCGCCCGCATGATATTGCCGATCATCGTCTGGATCATCGTACCGTTTCCGGTCTGAACGTCTTTGATATCTTCGACGCGGACATTTGTGGGGATGAAATCCATGCCGCATCCGATGTCCACGCCTACGGCGTTCGGGATGATCACGTCTTTGGTGGCGATCACGCCGCCGATCGGCATTCCTTTTCCCGTATGGGTATCCGGCATCAGGCAGACCCATTTATGTAAAAATGGGAGCTGGGACAGGTGATAGGCCTGTTCCAGACATGTATCCTCCAGTTTACTTTCATCTTCCAGCCAGATCTTCACCGGAAATCTGGTGCGATCGTTATACAGTACAAACATATCATCCTCTCCTTTCTGATCTTATAGAAAGACCGACCTACATGAAGGGAAAAACACGAAGCGGCGCGTTTCTCAGCCGCCGCTTTTGTATCGGATGATGCCAGTATATACCAGGAGGCGGTGGGAATCATTTCAAAAAAGTTGCGAACTTGATTTACGCTGGAAAAAATTTGTGATATACTTACGGGAAGAGCGGGTTTGTGTGCGCCTTGCCGGCCGCCGCAAACAACGGATATGCGTAAAAAAAGCCACGGAACGGAAGTTCCGCGCAGAAATGAGGTGGACGATGTCAGATTTTCAGGAACTGGTAAAGCGTTTTCCCAAAACGAGGGAATACATCCGGGATTTCTTCGTCTATGGCTTCAAAACGCGGGATGAATTTGACTATAAAAGCCCCCGGACGTACGACAATGAGCGGAGACGGCTCGAGAGCTGGCTCGGCAGCTATGTGAGAAAGGACTACGTGTCCGGTGGCTCCAATATTTCCCTGGCCATCGACAGCAATCTTCTCGATACGAACCCGTTGTTCCGGGTGTGGAAGACGAAAAGCTTTACGGATAATGATATTGTCCTGCATTTTCTCATTCTCGATCTTTTGCAGGACGGCGCCGCGAGAAATGTCGAGGAGATCACCGACTGCCTGCTCGACGAGTATGAAGTTCTCTATGACGCCCAGACGATCCGCCGCAAATGCAACGCGTACGCGAAGGAAGGGCTTCTCGAAAAGGGAAAAAACGGAAAGACGGTCGTGTACTCTCTGGACCGCGCGCTGGCGGCGTGGCTGAAAGACAATGAAAATGTGAAAGACGCGCTGGCGTTTTATCAGATGGCGGATGTATTCGGCATCGTGGGAAATGAACTGTCTGAGCAGTTTGACACAGGAAACCGCACGTTCCGGGTCAAACACAGCTTTTTTGTACATACATTGGAGGACGAGGTTTTGCTGGCGCTTTTGGACGCGATGGAGCAGAAGCGAAAGGTGCGGCTGGAAATCAGAAGTGTCCGCAGCAGGAACGGAAACACGGCGGTCTGTACGCCGCTGCAGGTGTTTACGAGTACGAGGAGCGGCCGCCGCTTTTTGTGCGCCTATGTCAGCCGCAATAAACGGTTTACCTGTTTTCGCCTCGATGCGGTCAAAAGCGTCCGCCTGATGGAAGAATCGGAGCGGTATGACGAATTGCGGGCGCGGCTCGACCGGAACAGGCAGCAGGTGTGGGGCGTCTCGTTTCAGGGCGAGAACGGACACCGCTCGGATACGCTGACGATGACGCTGCAGATCGCAGAACCGTGGGAGTCGTATATCGTGAACCGCCTCAAAAGCGAGGGACGGGGCGGGACGGTGACAAAGATCGCGGAAAATTTGTACCGCTATGAGACCAAGGTATTTGACTGTAATGAAATGCTGCCCTGGATCCGCACGTTTACCGGCCGGATTGTGGCGATTGAATGTACGTCAGAATCGGTTGAAAAGCGCTTTTATCATGATCTTCAGGAGATGTACCGCAAATACCAGATCGAGAATGGGGGAGAGGACGCGGATGGAACTATTTACCGAAATACATAACTGCTATTATCAGGTGCTGCGGCATCTGCTCTGCCGCCAGGACGCCGTCACGATCGAGGATATGTGCGGGCGGATCCGCGAGGAGGGGTTTGAGGAGAGCATGCTCGCGATCATCCCGAAGATCGAGTCGGGCGCCTGGCAGTTGTTTGAGAGAGAGGGAGCGCATTTTCTATCGAAGATCGCCCCCGATTTCCTGACTCCGCTCACGGAGCTCGAAAAGCGTTATCTCAAGGCGTTACTGGCAGACCCGCGCATCGGGTTGTTTCTGAGCCGGGAGCAGCGGGAATCACTGGATTCGATGCTGTCGGACGTGCCTCCGCTCTGGAAGCAGGAGCAGTTTTATTACTATGACCGGTTTGCCGACGGCGACCCCTATGACGACGACACATACCGCACCAATTTCCGCACTCTGCTCACCGCGCAGAAAAACAGGCAGTATGTCGATCTCGACTACACGTCTCCGCGCGGTGTGAGGGTACACCACTACTATGTCCCCGCCCGGTTGGAGTACTCGGTGAAAAACGATAAATTCCGCGTTCTTGCGCTGGAGCGCACAAGACATCGGAACGTAAAACTGGAGATATTAAACGTTGCCCGCATTGATCATGTCACACTGACGGACCAAAAACTATCTGCCGATGTGGACCTGAACGCGGCCATTCGGGGTTCTTATTATAAAGAGCCGCTGCGGCTGCGCATCGTCAACAAGCGGAACGCGCTGGAGCGGGCGATGCTTCATTTTGCCAATTATGAGAAGAATACGGTGAAAATAGATGAAGATACTTATGAATGTCTGATCTATTACAATCAGAGCATGGAAACGGAACTATTGATCGAGGTGCTGTCTTTTGGGCCGATGCTTACGGTACTCGGGAATGACAGGTTTTTGAAGAGCTTAAAACAGCGGCTGGAGCGGCAGAAGAAGCTGAGTGACGAGCGAATCGCTCTCCCGATGAAACGGAGCGGATCGCTCTCCCGGAAAAATAATGCGGAATGAGAGGAAATGAGATATGATGAGAGATATATACGTACTGGATCTACACACTCACACGTATGCCAGCGGCCATGCGTACAATACGATGAACGAGATGGCGCTGGCGGCAAAAGAAAAAGGTCTAAAACTCTTAGGTATTACCGACCACGCGCCGGCGATGACTGGTTCCGCGAGCCTGCTGCATTTTCTGAATCTGAAAGTGGCGCGAAGGGAAAAATACGGCCTGCCGCTGCTGCTTGGCACAGAGGTAAATATCGTAGATCATGAAGGAAAGCTGGATTTGCCGGACTCGGTTCTGGCGGAGATGGACGTGGTGATCGCCAGTCTTCATATCCGCTGTATCCAGCCGGGGACCGTCGAGGAAAATACCAATGCTTATCTGGGAGCGATGCGCCATCACCGTGTGCACATCATCGGCCATCCCGATGACGTCCGTTACCCGGTCGATTATGAAAAACTCGTTCGGGCGGCAGGGGAACACGGTGTGATGATCGAACTGAATAATTCGTCGCTGTCACCGAAAAGTTTTCGGAAGAACGCGAAAGAGGCAGATATCCAGATCCTCGAACTGTGCAGGGAATATCAGGTGCCCGTGATCGTGGGGAGCGACGCCCACACCGAGGAGGATATTTTGAATTTTCAGTACGCGGATGCGCTATTGCAGGAGGTGGCATTTCCGGTGGAGCTGATCGCCAATACTTCGGTGGAGAAAGTGAGGGAAATGCTGCACAAAAGGTAGCTGCTAATGCAAATATCCTTATGGAAGAAACTTTTGACATCAATCATAAAAAGATTTATAATAATAAGAATAGAGTCTGTTGATGAGGAGAGAGTCTATGAAAAGGATGCATTTGATAAGGCTGACACGTAGTATACTGGTTTTGCTGCAAGCAGTTCTGCTTGTTCTTATAGTATTGCCCGCTCGCGCCCAGGCAGGGCAGTCACGCGTCGTCCGGGTGGCATTTTTCCCGATGGAAGGGTTTCACATCTATTCGGACACGGACGGGTATGGCGGAATGGACGTCGCTTATTTAGAAGAGTTGAGCAGTTATACAAATTGGGATATCGAATATGTGGAATGTGACAGTTGGAATGCTGCCCTTGAGAAATTGGAGGCGAGAGAAGTAGACCTGGTGGGATCGGCCCAGTATTCCCCCGAGCGTGCTGAAGTTTACGACTATGCCGCCTTGTCGA
Organism: uncultured Eubacterium sp.; assembly: GCA_910579145.1. Lineage (GTDB taxonomy): Bacteria > Bacillota > Clostridia > Lachnospirales > Lachnospiraceae > Eubacterium_F. The sequence continues at coordinate 6,396 of CAJTTQ010000008.1, read as the reverse complement.
GCGGGTATACGTTTGGCTGTCTGTTTGTAGAGGAAGAAAGCGATCTGGCTTATGAAGATTTTACGCGAATGCGGGAAATGACATTTGGTGTCGTGGAAAGTTATATCCGAAAAGCGGAATTTCTTGAATATTTAAAGATGCACGGCATGACCGCGCCGAACCTAAAGTTCTATGATACGACGCAGGAATTAAAGGAAGCGCTTCGCCAGGGGGAAGTCGACGTGGCCGCCCACACGTTTACAGAGGTGGGAAAAGAGCAGTGCCTGGTCGGCAAGTTCGCGTACGCGCCGTGTTATTACATAACGTGGAAGGGGAATGGCCATCTTCTTTCCGAGATCAATCACGGCATAGAGGAAGTAAAGATGAAAAATCCCGCGCTGGAGCAGGAACTCGTATCCCAGTATTACGGCGACCGCCGGGAGAAATTTGCGTCGGATGAGATCCATTTCATCCAGCAGGGAAATACGATAAGAGTAGGTTTTTACAAGGATACGAGGCCGTTGGCGTATCTCGATAAAAACGGGGAGTTTGACGGAATTTACATTCAGATCATGAAAGAGGTAGCCGAGCGGAGCGGGATGTCCATTGATTTCTATCCCATGGAACGGAATGTGTACTGGAAAGATCTTCTTGAGAACGGGGAAATTGATTTTTATGTCGGTTCCAATAATGAAAAGCTGTCCCACGATGACAATGTCATGCTTACCAGGTCTTTTATGGCGTATAATGCGGTCATTGTGTCAAAAAATAATTTTATCCTTCCGGATGAGACGGTTACGATGGTGCTTACAAAAGGACGTAGATACTGGGCAGACCGTACCGGCCTGAAAACAGATACGATTTACTGTGAAAGCGCGAAAGACTGTCTGGAGGCGCTGGAAGAGGACAAGGCAGACATTACGCTCCTGAACACGATCGAGTATAATTATCTGTCTAAAAATGAGAGATTTTCAAACCTGATCGAGTGGGAAAACCGCCGCTATCAGTCGGGAACATCGCTGGCGACATTGAGCGAGGTTGATCCGGTCATGTTCAGCGTTATGAATAAGGCGCTCGGCCTCGTCTCCCAGACAGAGCGGGAGGACATTATCAATCAATATATGAACATTTCCTATGAAAGTTACGAATGGCGGGACTATTTTCATCAGTCAAAAGATGTTATTTTCGGGGCCGCTCTTATTATGGTGTTTGTTTTCATTCTCTTTTGCTCCCTGTCCCATTTCCGCCGGAAATCGTATTTGATCCTGGAGAAGAAAAACGGGGAACTGCGGACGGCGATTGATAAAGCGGAGAGGGCCAATCAGGCGAAAACAGAGTTTCTCGCGCACATGTCACACGACATCCGCACGCCGATCAATGGCATTATGGGGATGCTAAGCATTGCCGAGAGCAACACCGAAGACCAGGAAAGGCAGGCGGACTGCCGCAAGAAGATCAAAACATCGGCGCGTCATCTGCTCTCCCTGATCAACGATGTGCTAGACATTAGTAAACTGGAAAGCGGCGACGAAGAACTGACCGACGAGTATTTTCATCTAAAGGAACTTCTTTCAAGTTGTATGGCCGTCGTGGACAGCCAGGCCGCAGAGCGGGACGTGACGATCGTTACGGATTTTGACCGACCGGAACATCTTCCGCACGAGTACTTTTTTGGAAGTCCCCTCCACATCAAACAAATCCTGATCAATATCGCGGGAAACGCAGTAAAATACAATAAGCCGAGCGGACGTGTTACGATCCGGTGCCGGGAACTGTCCGAAGAAAATGGCGTGGCCCGCATTTGCTTTGAGATCGCCGATACGGGAATCGGCATCGGCGAGGAGTACCTGAAACATATTTATGAACCGTTCACCCAGGAGGACAGCGGCGCCAGAACAAATTACCAGGGGAGCGGACTCGGGATGACGATTACGAAAAAGCTCGTAGATAAAATGGGCGGCACGATACAGATCGACAGCAAACCCGGTAAGGGAAGCGTATTCACCGTCGTTTTACCCCTGAAAACAGCCCTCCCGCCCGAAACCGAAGAGAGCGATCCTGCCGCGGATGCCCCCAAAATCGAGGGAAAACGTGCGCTTCTTGTGGAAGACAACGAACTGAACCAGGAAATCGCGCAGTTTATGCTGATGGAGAAGGGCTTAGACGTAACGGTCGCAGTCAACGGAAAAGAAGCGGTGGATCTGTTTCAGGAGTCAGAGCCTTACACATACCAGATCGTCTTTATGGATGTGATGATGCCGGTGATGAACGGGTATGAGGCAACACAGGCGATCCGCGCCCTTGACCGGCCAGACGCGACGGAAGTTCCGATTATAGCGATGACAGCGAATGCGTTCGCGGAAGATGTGAAGGCGGCGCTGGACGCGGGGATGAACGAGCACACGGCGAAACCGATCGAGCCGGAGGTGATCGGGAGGGTGCTGGAGAGGTGGTTGGGGGGAGAGAGTTAGAGTTTCATCAAAGAGAGAATTAAATTTTAAAAATGGAGATAAATGTATATGACTGCGAAGGACGTAAAGATATTTAGATTGGGAGAATTATTTTGTGGGCCAGGGGGACTTGCTTTAGCTGCTATTAATGCACAAATTAGTAATCCTGAGTATAAAATAGTTCATCAATGGGCAAATGATTATGATTTAGATACATGCAATACATATCGTAGGAATATCTGTCCAGATAATGTGGAAAGTGTAATTTGTGAAGATGTTAGAAAATTAGATATAGAAATGCTTGGGACTATTGATGCACTTGCTTTTGGATTCCCGTGTAATGATTTTTCAGTTGTAGGTGAGCAGAAGGGATTTAATGGGACATATGGTCCGCTGTATTCTTTTGGTGTTAAAGCTTTGAAATGTTATCGGCCTTTGTGGTTTTTAGCAGAAAATGTGAGAGGGTTAAAGAGTGCTAATGAGGGGAGAGCCTTTGAAAAAATTCAGAAAGATCTAAAGAAAGCTGGATATAAAATTTATCCACACATATATAAATTTGAGGAATATGGTGTTCCACAAGCACGGCATAGAATGATTATAGTAGGTATACGAGACGATTTGCCTTATGAGTATAAAATACCAAGTCCCCGTTTGTATAAAGAAATTGATATAACATGTAAGAATGCGATTGAAAATCCGCCTATTGATAAAAATGCAGCAAATAATGAGCTGACGAAACAGTCAGCTCAGGTAGTGGAACGGTTGACATATATTAAGCCGGGAGAAAATGCTTTTACTGCAAAGCTGCCTAAAAGATTGCAATTGAATGTAAAGGGGGCTAAGATCAGTCAAATCTATAAAAGGCTTGATCCGGATAGACCGGCATATACTGTTACTGGTTCAGGCGGAGGTGGAACACATATTTATCATTATGCAGAACCAAGAGCATTGACCAATCGAGAAAGGGCTAGACTTCAGACTTTTCCTGATGAGTTTATTTTTGAAGGATCCAAAGAATCGGTTAGGAAACAGATTGGGATGGCAGTCCCTTCAAGAGGTGCAAAGGTGATTTTTGAAGCAATATTAAATACTTTTGCTGGCATACCATATGAGAGTGTTGAATCATCTATTGGAAATGACAATTAGCTGGAGAGAGGTGGAAATATGTTAAATTATTGGTGGGTGACCAGACCGAAAAGAAAACTGAACTCAGTGCCGGAAGTTTTAGCGGCTTTTGTTGATATGTCACTGAATCAGGAATGGGAGGGGCAGCGGGATTCTCATTTAGCATATGAAGATGCCCTTGAAACAGCTGGTCTGAAACGAAAGGGAGAAAGGCGTGACCAAACGGGTGGAGGTGCAAGGACATATAAAGCGTGGCTGGTCAGTCTGGGACTTATTTTTACGCAGGAAACAACGAAAAGGATGAAATTAACACTTGCGGGTGAAGCAATTATGAATGGGGATTCTCCGGTTGAGATTTTGACAAACCAGATACTAAAGTATCAGTTTCCGTCTTCATTTTCTCTTGGCAGAGGGGTGCAAGTAGCAGAAAGGTTCAAGATAAGGCCGTTTCTTTTTTTATTACGTTTACTAGATGATAAGAGGATCGGTTACTTAACAGAAGAAGAGATTGCAAAAATAATAGTAACAGAGGCAGAGAATGAAAGTGATAAATGTTACAATTACATCGTAGACAGGATCATTCAATTTAGAAATTTTGGGGATGATTGTCTTGATGTGGAGTTCTTTGAGAAATATAAACCTTCCAGAGGTGAAGTTAATCCAGAGCATCCCTATAGTCATTTGACTGATTTGGCAAATACTATTCTAAATTGGCTGGAGTATACACAATTAGCAAAGCGTGAGGGAGGAAAGATTGAAATTCTTCTTGACAAGAAAGAAGATGTACGAACTATTCTATGTAATGTTCCTCATTTTATTGACCGTCCAGAACAACATGAGTATTTTCAGCGCAAATATGGGATTGATCCAAAACACAAAAAGGATAACCGTAATTTAACGATGACGGAAACCATTACAGCTATGGTGCTTGCAAGACAAAAAGTGAGGCGAGCATATATCGCAGAGTCGCTTGAGCGGCCAATTACTAAAATTGATGCAGGTGTAGTAAATTACATTGTACATAGAACGGGGATAGATGGAAAAACGGTTGAAAGTATTTTGCTTGAATCATATCCTCATGGCTCTGTAGGAGCATTTATGACTAAATACTTTGAGATGGCATTTAAGGGGCGTGATGAAGCGACTGCATTTGAAAAAGCAACAGTAGAACTTTTTCAAGATGTTTTTGGCTTTAAGGCAAAACATGTTGGTCCTATCGGATTAACTCCAGATGTGCTTCTGTTGTCAGATTCAGATGGATATCAGGCAATATTGGATAACAAAGCATATCAAAAATATACTATTAATAATGATCATTATAATCGAATGGTATATAACTACATCGGTAATATGAAGAATTACAGTCAATTTGATAAACCGCTGGCTTTCTTTTCGTATATTGCGGGAGGGTTTGGCACAAATATAGATAAACAGCTTAATACTATTGTATCGGCAACTGGAGTAAATGGTTCAGCAATAAGTGTATCAAATATGATTAAAATGGTTGAGCGACATGCAGAGAAGCCATATAGTCATCAAAAAATACGAGACATCTTCAGCTTGAACAGACAGCTTTTGATGAGTGATATTACGTGAGGTAGTGAAGTTCAAATGGACAATTTGACGAAGGAACAAAGAAGAAAAAACATGCAGCATATTCGTTCGAAAGATACAAGTATTGAAGTGAAATTGCGGAAGGCATTATGGCACAGAGGATATCGGTATCGAAAGAATGATAAAAGACTTCCGGGGAAGCCGGATATTGCGTTAACTAAATATAAGATAGCAATATTCTGCGACAGTGAATTTTTTCATGGTAAGGATTGGGAGGTATTGAAGCCAAGACTAGAAAGGGGAGATAACAGTCAGTATTGGATTAGCAAAATCACTAGAAACCGAGAGCGTGATGAAGAAGTCAACAAAAAACTTTTGTTTGAGGGGTGGACGGTTATCAGGTTTTGGGGGAAGGATATTCAGAAGAATGTTGAGGAGTGTTTGAGGGTTGTGGAGGAGACGATATTTGATATTTCCATTCAAGAATAATGGCATAGAGGTGTACTATATTATGATTATAAAAAATTTTAAATATAATTTTATTGATGTGTTTTCAGGTGCAGGAGGATTATCAGAAGGGTTTTTTAATTGTGGCTTTAATCCTATTGCGCATGTTGAAATGAATAGTTATGCGGCAGATACATTAAAAACTCGTTCTTGTTATTATTATTTAAAAAAAACAAATAATTTGGATTATTACTATGAGTATTTAAAGGGGAATGTTACTAAAAATGAGTTGTATGATTATGTTCCAGAGGATGTCTTATGTACTGTATTAAATGAAGAAATATCTGATAAAACATATAAAAAGATATTTTATTTAATTGATAATATAATGGAACAAGATAATATTAAGGAAGTTGATGTATTGATAGGCGGGCCGCCCTGTCAAGCTTATTCTTTAGTCGGTAGAGCATCTGCTCAGGGAGGAATGGCAGAGGATCCTAGAAATGATTTATATATTCAATATGCGCGTTTTCTTAACAAGTATAAACCTAAGATGTTTATTTTTGAAAATGTGCCTGGTATGCTTAACGCTAAAGGAGGAGCGATTTGGAAGAAAATACAGAAGAGACTGAAAACCGTTGGATACAAGATAGAAGATAGATTAGTTAATTCGCATGATTTTGGTGTTTTACAAAATAGAAAAAGGATTATTATTATTGGGCTACGAAAAGATTTGAATTTAAATTATCCGTTATTTCCAATGATAAAGGTAAATGCTGTGGTGGAGGATATATTAAAAGATTTGCCGAGTCTTGAGCCAGGTGAAACTAAAAATAAATAT
>CAJTTQ010000007.1:54826-59981 GCA_910579145.1 uncultured Eubacterium sp. | reverse complement strand
GAAAATACATAAAGGCGGTGTGGTTAATTATGCCCAAATAAGAAATACTTTGTGTAAGACTCTGGCTACCGCGTCTAAAAATAAAAATTCATATGTCACTACAATGTTTGATCTTTATGGTCTCCCAGCAGATGTGCCAGGGGCCACAGATGCCCAAAAAGTAACGGATCCCTATGGAAAAGTGGAATTTATTGAAAGAGAAATACAGAGAGCAGAGGGATATGATGGGACATTCTTTTTTCCGTACATAGAATTACATGAATTTGAGGCAATGATTTTTTCCGATATAACGAAGTTGGAAGAAGTGTATTTTGATTATGATCTTACGGCGCTGAAAGAATGTGCGAAATTGCAAAGCAATCCGGAATTGATCAATGATGGGGTTGAAACTTCACCTTCAAAACGAATAGTGAACTGTATAAATTGTTTTGATAAAGCGAATGTGGGGGTAGATGTGATGGGGAAAATAGGAATTGAGAATATCGCGAATAAGTGCCGCCATTTTGGGGAGTGGATTAAGCAATTGGAGGCGAGGATTTGAAATACATATGGATGAATAAACTACTAATGGTAGTTATATTTGCAGTACTCCTTTTTCTTTGGATACCATCATCCGTCGTACGTGCAGAGGATGTGATTCGGTATGATGTTATAAATGGTGACACTCTCGTGGTATCGGGAACAGGAGAAACGGGATCAATCGTAGACTTCAATGACAAAATTAGTAACAGAGAAAATAAAGTGAAACTATCAAATATTAAAACGCTTATAATTAAGGAGGGAATTACAAAGATCTCATCCCAACGAATAGAATTTCCGCGGTTGAAAAGAATTGTTTTTCCAGATTCTCTTATTGAAATTGAAGAGTATGCATTTTCAAGTAATAACTGTTTAGAAGAAGTTGTGTTTGGAAAAAATTTAAGAAAAGTAGGCGAGGATGCGTTTTCGGAGTGTGAAAATTTAAGGCAGGTCGTTCTTCCCGATTCCGTCTCGGAAATTGGGCTAATGGCGTTTTCGGGATGTTCCCGTTTAAAGAAACTTGTACTTCCGGCATCTTTAAGTAGCTGGGATGTGCTTGTGGTCGATGACTGTCCCGCCTTACGTGAAGTTGTGAATAATTCCCGTTTGTCGTGTAAAATACCCGGGTATAAGAAATATGTCACATGGAAAGTTGGAAAAAAGGAAACGAGGGTGATACCGCCTGGAAAGACCGGAAAAGCTATAGGGAAAAAAATTCCGATCCAGTTTGATCTGATGAAGGGAAGAGCAGTAGGGAAACTGCCGAAGTCCTATCGTTTTGGCGAGGAGGTGAAACTTCCGGACTGTGTAAAACGAGACGGTTATGTGTTCATGGGGTGGAGTACATCGATGTACGATTCGGTAACGAAAGTTGAACCCGGTCAAAAAAAGGCAAAATTTTATGCTACATGGTACAAGTACAAGGTCGAAAGTAAAAAACGCGGGACCGTAACGGTTACATTTGACAGCACGGAAGCCGCACTGATCTTTTGGGATCACGCGATCCGTTATTCGATGCATAAAAATATGAAAGAGCGTGAGATTGTTTACTGTAATAAGAAGAAAGGAAAAGTGACGATTCGGAATCTTTGGCCGGGGAGGACGTATTACTTTCAAATATGCGGGGCGCCAGATGGGGATATGCCTTATATACATTGGAAAGGAAAGCGTAAAGTTTCTGTTTGTATATAATTTATCGTGAGTGTAATTCATTTTTAAATGATGCTTGTCGTTCTGTATGGTACCTATGTTTCTCATCTTGAGAAAAAGCATAGTGCTGAATCGGGAACTATAGTCCCTAGTTTATTTATGTTGATTTTTTTGCAAGATATATGCTATACTCTTCAAGTAAACAAAAAATGTGGTTGGGTTCTAAATTTGGATACATTATCAATCAGGCTAAATGGACCAATTCACAGATGGCTTAGCTAAATAAAGCGGCTATAACAACTAAAATACAAGGAGAGTTGAAAGATGAAAACAAAAGTCAGAAAACTATTAGCAATAATTTTGACCATTGCTATATGTATGTGTAACATGGTAGTAGTACGTGCTGGTGAAGAGACGGTAAATATCGGTGGTTCAGCAGAACTGGATTGGGATGCTGTCACAGAAGAAGATAGTGATGTCAGAATTACATATCATATTACAAGCCATTGGGAGAATCATTACAATGTGGATGTGACACTTGATAATATGACGGACGAAAGAATTGATAATTGGGAAATCTGCATACCGGCAAATTATGAGATTGAAAATATATGGAACGCGAAAATCATAGACCACCTTGGTGATGAGTATACCATTCATAATGCAGAGTGGAATCAGGATATATCATTAAATGGATCTGTCTCTTTTGGTATGACAGTAAAATGTTCTGAAGAAGTAAGAATGCTAGAGTATGCGTATACTACTGGATTATATGAAAGGCTTAGTCAAACAAAATAAAAAGTTGAGTTCAGGAAAAACAGCCGGTGGGAAGACAAGTTTAATGGTCAGATTATCATTACACATCTGAGTGAAGAAAACATGGAGGATTGGAGCCTTTGTCTGGATTCTAATTTTGAAATTGCCCAGATTTGGAGTGCAGTAGTAGTGGATGAAGATAAGGTGGAAGACGTAATTCATTATAATATTGAAAATCCGGGATATAATTAGAATATTGCGCCAAATCAAAGTGTGGAGTTCGGATTCATAGCTACATGTGAAGGCGAACCAGAGTTTTCTCATTTGGAATTATATGATGTATCATCAGATATTGATCTTTCCGAACAAAATAAAGATGCGGATAAACTTGAATTTGTAGACGAATTTGGATTAGATAGTGATTCTTTTGAAACAAGAGAAGAATATGAACAGTACTTGGAGGAAAATGGGTATACGGATGAGGCCTTAATGAGTTTGGAAGAGCCGGAAGTATTTTCACGTTCGAGAAAAAGTTCAAAAAAGGTTAAGAAGGTGGTTACTGAAAAAGCAGAGGATCTGGAGGTTATACGACGGGCACGGCCAACACAACATTATATGCCACTTTCAAAGGGGGCCTCTTATTTGATGAAAGCAAAACTTAAGGATCCTAATGCGTATATTATGAAAAGAACGGTCGATCAAAATAAAAAGGTATCATATTCGAAAACGGCAACCTTTGAAGGGTTTGGACATGGACAGACATTTGAACAATTTATAAACTCAAGTAATGAAGAGTACTATTTGTTGGGCGGTGGTGCTACGGAAACCTTTGCTAAAAATTTAGTCGTGATGCCTCGTAGTACATTTGAAAATAAGGTATTAAGTCGTAAAGAGATTATATTTAAAAAATGGAAAAAGGACGGGTTATTCCGTATCATGACGGGTTTAGCAAAGGCAAACAAAACAGGTATGAAACTAGGTGACCTGCGCCGAGTGGACGCTGCATTGACTGCAGACGGAAGCACACTTGTCATATGGAAGGAGCTCCAAAAGAAGGATAAAAGTAAAACATTTTACGAAATCAGCTTGTATGACATGAGAAAAATCATGAAGGTTTTTGCGAAACAAAGAGCGGTCGAGTTTAAAAAGAAAGCAAAAAAAACATTGAAAACAAAAGATAAGAATGAGAGTCTAAATCTCTCTTTTGCGAATAGAAGTATAAAGAAAGCCTGCATTGGTTCATTTTGGGAGCAATCTACAAAGGGAAAAAGATCAGTTTTAAAACCTAATGATTCATTTCAGTCAATTGATATAGAGAAATATATTGAGAATGGAAAACAAAAGTGGCGCATTGCCATAACTAGTGGAAATGAAATTAAACGGATGAAAGATGCTACAATTACGAGATTCGAAGTAGAAAAGAGGAAGAAGAACAGCGAAAGAGAAAAAGGAGTTACATATAAAGCCTTTCGCGATCAAATTTGTTTGAAGGATTATGAAGAGGACAGATTGGAATTGGAAGGAGGCCATTTCATGAATGGTAACAAATATGAATTTCTTGCTGTGAAAGAGGTAGAGGAAGAGGGGAAAGATGGAAAAGTGGAAAGTTCTCGACATGTGTTTTTGACATCAATTGATTTGTTGGATATTAAGACACAAGTCAAGTAAACTCCGACTATGATTAAAATTGTTGCAGATGACATGCTTAGATGAATATCTGCAACAATTTTGTATATGTTCATGTCTGGTATCATTATAATGGACATAATTTGGAGGTGTATGAATGAATAAAATACGAATGATAGTTTTATCTATGATATTCCTTTTTCTTTGGATACAGCCATCTGTCATACAAGCGGAGGATACGATTCGTTTTGAAGTGATTGATGGCGATACCCTCGTCGTATCGGGAACGGGAGAAGTGGGTTCAGTAGTAGATTTTGATAGGAAGGATAAAAAGATAAAATTATCCAATATTAAGAAACTGATTTTTAAAGAAGGAATCACCAAAATTTCAGCAACTCATGCAGGAGATCTGATTCATTTGGAAAAAATAATACTTCCAGACAGCCTGGTTGAACTTGATGAGTACGCATTTTCATGTAATGATTCTTTGAAAGAAATAACGTTTGGAAAAAATTTAAGAAAAGTAGGAAACGATGCGTTTACAGGGTGTGATAATTTAAAGCAAGTGACCCTTCCAGATTCGGTAACAGATATTGGAAGCGGTGCCTTTTCAGACTGTGTCCGTCTAAGGAAACTCGTACTACCAGCATCTTTGAGCAGTTGGGATATCTATAATGCTTATTTGTGCCCAAACTTGCGGAAAATTGTGAACAGATCTCAAGTGCCGTGTGAAATGGCCTGGTATGGGAAATATGTCAAATGGAAAGTAGGAAAGAAAAAAACAAGGATCATTCCACCGGGGAAGACAGGAAAGGCTGTAAGAAAAAAAATTCCCATTAAGTTTCAGCTGAATGGAGGAAAAGCGACAGGGAAATTGCCAAAATACTATCGTTTTGGTGACGAAGTGAAACTTCCGGAATGCGTAAAAAGAGATGGATTTGTGTTTATGGGGTGGAGTACTTCCATGGATGATTCGATCACGATGATTAAGCCGGGTCAAAAGAAGGCAGAGTTTTATGCGACATGGTGCAAGTTCAAGGTTGAGAGTAAAAAAAGCGGAACGGCAACGGTGACATTTGACAGCAAGGAGTCAGCGTGGGCGCTC